>JBDSNK010000122.1:0-19184 GCA_039915385.1 Dokdonella sp. | reverse complement strand
GAAGGCCGAGTTTCGCGCACAGCGCAGCCAAGGTACCCGAGGGGTTCTTCAGCACGTCGCTGGCGTCGATCACCGGTGGTGCAGCGCCGAGTCGATCGCAGACATGATCGAACATCCGTGATTGCTGCTCGAAGCCGAGTTCCCAGGCCGCCGCATCGGGGCGCTGGACGGTGAAGGACTTGACCACCGCTGCGGGTTCCCGGATCAGGAAACAGTTGGTCACGCGGTCTAGCCAGTCCAGCGGCATGTCAGGCAGCATGTGCTGGGTCATGTGCTTCTGATACCAGACGTCCCGGCCTTCGGGAATCGGGCCGGTGAGCATCGCTGCGACGTCGATTGCGTCGTTGTTCTGCGCCGCGATTACTTCGTCACGGCCGGGATGCGCGACGCCGGTGGCGATTAGATAGTGCGCGTAGAACGGCTCGTCGATGACGGCGGTGTCCGCGCGGTTTTCCCACGCGCGCATCATCGCGGTGGAGATGTTGCGCGGTCCCGACCACATCGCGATACGCAGGGGTTCGCGCGGTGCGTTCATACGCGAAGTTCCGCGCGGCTCTCCTTCTTCACCAATGCCATGTAGAGCTGTTGCAGGCGCGCGACCATCGGGCCGCGTTTGCCATCGCCCATCACACGGCCGTCGATCTCGCGCGCCGGCGTCAGCCCGGCGAACGTGCCGGTGACGAAGGCCTCTTCGGCACCGTAGACATCGGTGAGGCTGAAGTTTTTTTCGTATACGGGAATGGCGTGTTCGCGACACAACCTGATCACATTGGCGCGCGTGATGCCGCCGAGGCAGTAGTCACCCGTGGACGTCCACACTTCGCCGCGCCGCACGATGAAGAAATGGGTGGAGTTGCAGGTGGCCACGAAGCCATGCGGATCGAGCATCAGCGCCTCGTCGTAGCCGGCCTTCTGTGCCTGCACGCAGGCGAGAATGCAGTTGAGCTTGGAGTGGCTATTGAGTTTCGGATCCTGCACATCGGGGGCACCTCGGCGCACGTGCACGGTGAACAGGCGGACGCCGTGCTCGACCGTGGCCGGCAGCGGCTGCTTGTATTCGGGGATGATCACGATGGTCGCGTCGCCGATCACGAAGCGCGGATCCTGGTGCGGCGTGGCCTTGATGCCGCGCGTGACCATGAGCCGGATGTGCACGTCGGAGTGCATGCCGTTGCCGCGCAAGGTGTCGACGATGCGTTGGGTCAGCTGCTCGCGGCTGAGTCCGATATCCATGTCGATCGCGCGCGCGCCTTCATACAATCGATCCAGGTGCTGATCGAGGAAGGGTAGGCCGCCGTCGTGCAGGCGCAGGCCTTCCCATACGCCATCGCCGAGCACGAAGCCGCTGTCGAACACCGACACGCGCGCCTCTTTGCGGGGAAACAATTCGCCGTTGACGCTGATCCGGATCGCATCGTTGCGCGGATCGCTGGCGTAGTCGTGGGTGCCTTTGCTCATGCGTGTCTTTCTGCCGGAATGGAATCGGTGCGACGTGTCATTTCGCTGTCAAGCGCGAGCATGCTCAACGCAAGCGCGGAACAACAGCGGGTCCGGATGCAATGCTCTGCTGATATGTTCGATGATGCCCCCAGGATCGGCGATCAGATGTCGGTCAATGAGGGAAGGGTGCGGGTCGCGTCCCATACGTCAGGGACAAACTGCGCGCATTGGATCATTGCTGCTCGGGAAAAAAAGGATCCAGGTCGAACACGCGTTCGCCTCCCGCCTCCGAACCCGCGGTGATCGCGATGCCGATGCCGTCGGCGACGATCGCGTAGCGGCCATCGAAGCCCAGGCGCACAGTGACGACGCCGGTCCTGCCGAGCGGGATGTCGACGACCTTGAAGTCCAGTTCCTGGCCGTCGTCCCAGACGGAAAAGCGCAGCTGGTCCGCACCGCCGCCGCGGTCGACAACGCCTTCGACTTTCCCGCGAATGACGACCTCCACGCGCGAGCGTCCTTCCTCCGCTGCGGCGGTCTGGACGCCAGTGACGGTCCATGTCTCGGGCGGTGTTGTAGTGGCAGGGGCTTTCGCTTCGTTCGACATGGCCTGAGCTCCGTCTTTATTGCAGCTACGGTACAAACTATAACAACGGAGGTGGTTAAATCCGCGTCCGAAAAGATTCCAGGGAAGATTTTTGGAAGCCTTGCTGAGCGGGCAGATTGTCCCTGACGCCATTGTTCGGCTTTTTGATTCCGCGACTGCTCACTGAAAGCCGTCGGCAAAGATTTCGTCGCGGAAAAACTGCTGCCTTGTTTCGATGACGCCGGCGGATCCGTTTAACGAGCCGCTGCGGACCTGTCCACGCACACGAAGGTAGTAGATCCCGCCGGAAGGCGGGCTGAGACCCCAGGTGGTGATGAGACCCGTGTAGGTCCAGTCGCTACCGGACCGCTGCATGGTTGCAAGGTTGCTGTAGTTGATGTTGTTACCCGACACCAGCAATTGTGGTGGTTGCGTGAGTTCACTGCCGCTGCCGCTGCGTGACCAGGTTACCGTGTTGCCATCTGTGCTGACAGAAAGGGCTTGCAGCGCGGCACTCGTAGCGGTCAGTCGCGCGAAGTTCTGTCGCGTCAGGCCGGCCACGGTACTGAACGTGCCACCGAGCAGCAGCTTGCCGTCGATCTGTGCGGCCAGTGCGGAGACCGGTCCATCCGCATCGGCGCTGAAGGCGATATCCAGCGTTCCGCTGGCGCTGAGTCGCGCGATGCCCTTGCGCGGCTGCGAGCTGACGGTGGTGAATTCGCCGGCGATCACCAGCTTTCCGTCCGGCTGCACCAGCATCGCGTTTACTTGGCCATCCGCGACCGCCGGCGCGTAGCTATCGAGAGTATCGTCGGTGTTGAGTCGCGCGATGCGCTGGCGCGGTTGGCCGCCCACCGAGGTGAAGTTCCCGCCGAGCAGCAGCTTGCCGTCCTCCTGATACGCCATGACGATGACGTCGAAGTTGACGTTCGGGGCGAAACTCGCATCGACGCTGCAATCGGGGTTGAAACGTTGAAGGCCGCCTTGAGTCCCGCGCGAGACGATGAATTTTCCATTGGCTGCCAGCGCGATGCCGAGGCCGCCGCCGAATCCGCCCGCGTTGCATCCGGCCGGATCGAGGTCTCCGCCCGGGGTCAGGCGAAACAACACGCTATTCTGAAGCGAGGGAGGTGGTGGGTAGGTGTACGATCCGCCAACGAGGACCTTGCCGTCCGGCTGCTGCACCAGGCTGCTGATCGAGGTTCCGCTATCGTGGTTGACCCCGGTACTGGGGTCGATTTCCGCGGCATAAGTGCTGTCCCAGCTGCCGCTGCTGTTGAGGCGTACCAGCGGCGGAAGCGGCACGCCGCCGATGTCGATGCCATATCCGCCCACCAGAAGCTTTCCGTCGGCCAGCACGAGGATGGCATTGACGCGCACGAAATTCAGCCCGTTGGGATTGAAGCCGGTATCAAGCGTGCCGTCACGATTGAAACGCGCAATGCGGTTGCGTGTCTGTCCACTGATGGTGGCGAAGTCGCCGCCGAGCAGGATCTTGCCATCGACCTGCACGGCCAGCGCACGCACGGTGCCATCAGCGGACGGACTGACTGTGTGCTCCACGCTTCCGTCTGCATGCAATCGCGCCATGCTGTTTCTCAACACGCTGTTGACGTGGGCGAACGAGCCGCCGAGTGCAATCGATTCGTCGACCTGCACCGTCAAGGCATACACGCCGCCGTCTGTGTTCGCGCTGAAACTGCTGTCGACGGCTCCGCTCGTGCTCACGCGCGCAACGTAAGCGTGCGCAGCGTTGCTCACTGATGTGAACAGGCCGCCGAGCAGAACCCGGCCGTCCGTTTGCTGCGCGAGTGCGGTCACCGTGCCGTTGGCATCGGGATCAAAACTGTCGGGATTTCCGTTGCTGTCCAGACGTGCGATACGACTGCGCACCTGTGTGTTGATCGTGGTGAAAGCGCCTCCGATCACGGTGTGCCCGTCGATCTGCGCCAATGCCGCAAGCACCGGGCCGCCATTGGCCGCTGCACTGAAGCCGGCGTCGGCGGCGCCGTTGGCGTACAGGCGTGCGACGTGCGCATGCGACTGCGTGCCAACTTGTGTGAAATAGCCGCCGAGGACGATGCTGTGGTCGGCGTGGATGGCGATGGCGCGAACGATGTCGTTGGCGTTCGGGTCGAATAATGTATCAATGGCGCCGGCAAGGGTGACCCGCGCCACGTTGTTGCGCGACTCAGCGCCCATCTGCGCAAAATCTCCGCCGACGATCAGCGCGCCATCCGATTGCAGGGCCAGCGCGAATACCGGGCCGCCGGGATTGGGTGTGTAGCCGGATTGGAGCGTGCCAAACGTGCTCAAGCGTGCGAGATAGTTGATCGAGCCGGCGCCAACCTGGGTGAATGAGCCGCCGATCAAGATGTAACCATCGGCCTGTATTGCGATGGAGCGCACGCTGCCGTTGACATTGGGATTGAAGGCGGTGTCGCGGCTGCCGTCGATGTTCAGCCGCGCCAGGTGATTGCGCGTGACGCCACCGACCATGGTGAAGTCGCCGCCGATCAGCAGTTTGCCATCGGCCTGTCGCGCAATCGCGCGGATCGTGCCATCCACATCCGGGTTGAAGCCGTCGGCCGCGCTTTGCGCCAGCAGCGCAGGCGTAAAAAGCAGGGCGATCAGTGCCAGCAGGCAGCGCCAGGCAACGGATCGGTTACACGGTTCGATCATGGGCTTCATCGCTTTCCTCCCCGCTTACGTCGGGCACCATATCCCACGTTGAAAGGCGTTGCCCGGGGTCAGGGAGCGGGTCGCGGCCCTGGCAATGAAAGGAAGAAAGCCAGACGCAAGACAGATGATAGGCGAAAGACTGGGAGAGGACAGCGCCGACAAGGGGACTTTCATCCAGGACAACCGGGCGGCGAATGTGTCTATCGGCGTCGACTACAGCAGCGAAAAAAAACTCTGGACACTGGCGCAAGTTCACTTTTTGCTAGCCGTCCTGAATGTGCGTACTCGCATGGCAAATCCAGAACGCAATCCGCCGTCAGGAATCGAACGCGTTGAAAAAAGTGTGACCACCCGATTCGCAGGCGCCGATGTCGACGGTCGCCTTGACGATGCGCGCCGCGCAGTATGAGCGGTCGCCAAAGCTTGCGCGGCGGCATTCATGGCAGGCAGCATTGCGGCCTGCGTCGATGGCGCCGCCAGCGGAGGACGGACGTGGCAGGTGCCACGGAACTTGGATAGTCTGCTCAGCCGCTGCTTGAAGCCAACCTTGTTTACCATAGGATGCCCTGTGAACCGTCCATCGATGATCGCCGCGCCCATTCTTCTTCTCATCAGTTTGTTCGCTAGCGCTGGGCAGCCTTCAGCGCAGGCGACCTTTGACCAGCTCAAAACACTGGAGGGCAATTGGCGTAGCACCAGCGGCAAGACCACAGCCAACTACCAACTGATCGCGAACGGAAGTTCGCTCGTCGAAACGTGGACGATGAGCCCGACACGACAGTCGATGACGGTCTACACGATGGATGGCGATCGGATCATCGCCACTCACTACTGCCCACAGGGCAATGCGCCGCGACTTGAGCTGGCAAGAACGGACGCGGATGGAACGCATTTTTTCGAGTTTCTCGATGGTGCCAATCTGCGCAAGCCAGGTGGATCTCACGAACACGCCTTCTCGGTTCGACTGGATCCCAAGGGCACGTTGGTCCGAAACGAAACCTACATCGCAAATGGCTCGACCTATGATCCCGAGAAAGATTGTGGCAGCACCGAATTGTTTGAAAGGGTGAAATAGCGGCCATTTCGGTCGATTCCACACATTCCCCTCGCGATCGACTGGAGTCCGGTTTCGTCGCCTCACACAACCATTAAGCCGAAGCTGTGCAGGACGTCTGCGCCACGCAGTTCTTCGTTGCTTCTTGAAGAAAGTGGCGCAGTCGAGGCGCCACTGGTTGCCATCACCTGCGCGGTCGGCTGGCAGAACAATCGTCCTGTCATTGGCCAGTTCCACGCGTTGTTATCCGTGCATGAGCGCCACGCTGGATCAGGGCCGTACCAGTATCTGCCTCACCTGATCCCAGTTTCTGTACGCATGGACAACTTTTCGGTGGGTGCCGGTACCGACTTCGAGTGAAACATCCCGGGTTGCTTCGTTGACAAAAACATGCAGAACCTTGATCGGTGTACCTGCTGGCAGAACAACGCAGCCGTTGCATGTCCGGGAGCCAGCATAGATGCAGGTTCCCGGCGTGCTGCCATCCCGCATTCCTGGACCAAGATCACACGGTGCGAGACCAGCACCTTCAGAATTCACTACAAAATCGCCTCTCGAATCCGCGGGCGCAGCTTCGTAGTACCCAAAGACGCATCCCGCCAGGCACAAGCATGAAATGTGCAAGATCACTCTGATCACGTGCATTGATCGAAATTCCTGCCAAGGGGATCGGCGCCACGGCCGTTCGTTCCCGGCATACCGTTGACGACTGTTTCCAAAACGTCGTTTGCTGACCCAGCCGGACAGTCGGGTCTAGTCGATTCCGTCAGTAAAGATCGTGTCCGTCGATAGCGCCGTGCTGATTTCCGACGTGCTGCCCGCCAAGCTGGTCGCGGTCATGCTGATCACGCCCGCTGCGCTTTGGTTCGGCACGGTGATCGGAATGGTGAAGCTCAACGTACCGCTGGCCGGCACCAGTACGGTGGTATGGGTCAGGATGACTTCGGCATGGCCGCGCTTGGTATTTGCATTGGCGTAGTTGCTGAAGTAGACGTCGACCCGATAGGCGCCCGGCAATGTGTCCAGCGTTGCGGTCAACGTGGCCGGGCGGTCAATGCTGCCCGCTGCCGTGTAAGCCAGACTCTTGGGCACCGGGAAGTTCTGCAGGTGATTGGGGCCTGCGTCGGCATCGCCACTGTCGTTCGGGGTTGGCCCAGCAACCCCGTTGGTCGGCCAAAGATCAATGTCCATGCCATCGCCGGCCGAACCGTTGCCGTAGATACGGTTTGCATTGATGGCATTGTCGATCGCGCCATCACCCTTGACCACCACGCCGCCCGCCACGTTGAACCGCACCGTATTGGCGAGGAAACTGCCGCCTTGGGTGTCGGCACCAATCATGTTGCCGGAGCCGGTCACGAGAATGCCGGTTGCGTTGTTCAAAAAGCCGCTGTCCTGGACATTGAGGCCGATCAGGTTCTGTTGCACGACGTTGTAGCCGCCCTGCAACCAGAGGTTGGTGATCGTGTTGCCGGCGATGCGATTGCCGACGATCTGGCAACCCGATCCGGTGACGTTGATGCCGAAGTTGTTGGGCAGCGCGGAGACGCCGTTGGGAGCGAGACCGATCAGATTGTTGAGGATCTGGCAGTTCGTGTCACTCCACGTCGCATCGACTTGGCTATCGATGCCGTTGCCGTTTGCATTGCCGATCACGTTGCGGTCGCCGAGCGCGCTGCCCCCGACGAGTATATTGCCGGTGGCGCCGGCTCCGAACACGATCGCGCTGAGTCCTGCGCCCGGCAGATCGACGCCGTGGCTGGTGCCGCCGAACTGGTTGCCGATGATCTGGCTGCCTTGGCCACTGAGAATGTGCACCGGCTGGCCGAAGCCGCCGATGCCCAAGCCGCGCAGCACGACGCTGCCGGCACTGTTGGCTGGAACCCAGAATCCGTACGGGAGCGCGCCCGATGCCGCCTTGACGATCACGCACAGGTTCGCATTGAAAGCGCCGGGCGAAGTATTGACGGTTGAACCCGATTGCGTGTAACCATCGATGGTCACGCTGCCCGTGATCTGGGGCAGCACGCTGTTCAGTGCGATCACGGCCGGACACAGTGGCACGTTGCTGACCGCGTTGCGGATATCGAACTTGATCAGCTTGGGCGAGGAATTGCCGTTCGCCGTCAGGATTGCGTCGCGCAATGAATTTGCGCCGCTGTCATTCGTATTGGTGACTAACAGTGTCGATTGATCGGTGACCAGCGATTCATAAGCGCCGCGGTCTGGCGCGCTGCCGTTGAGCCGCACATGGCCCTCGATATCGGTCGCCGGCTCGCCGACGGATGTGAACAAGGTGCCGCTGTTGATCGCCGGCGATGCGTTCTGCAATCGATAGTTGCTGGCTGCTGGATTGACCCATTTCGGATCGGCGTTGATCTGGTTCTGGACGATGGGCGTCGCAATAGTGTCCTGCCCCAAAAAGAGGTCGTTGACGAGCTTGATCGAGCTCTGCGGATTCAAGTCGCCAGTAAATACGGGTAAGCCCGAAACGGCATCCGAACTCCAGAGCACGCTGTTGTAAATTGAAAACGATGAGGTGGCAGAGTGATCGGTGAGGCAAAAATCCTTGTTGCCGATCAAGTCCGCCGTCATGTGGTTGACGTAGATGCTTGCGTGCTGATACGCCACCAGCGACACCGAACATGCGCCTGAGGTCCCCACGTTATCGATCAGGATGTTCTCCAATACCATCGGGCCACTGACAGCCACCACCTCCACCGCTGGGTCACCGCTGATATTGGTGAACCGTACCTGCTTGATATTGACCCCGCCATCTGTCTGGTTGAGATAGCCGCTGCCAAGACTGACGCCGAGATTGGCGTCCTTGAACGTCACGCCTTCCAGATTGATTTGCGCCACTGGCGAGCCGCTTTCCTGGCCCCAGTAAAATGAGTGCCCATAACCGATATCGAGCACGGTGTTGGCTGGATCCACTGCGCGCGAGGCGCAATTCTGTGTGTAACCGCCCTCCATCGTGAAGGGCGCTGCGAACACGAATTGGAGATCCGAAGTCATCGCGTACGTGCCCTGTACGATTTTTATCGTATAGGGCTGATTGATCACGCTGGCCTGGATCAGTGTCGCGTTGAGGGCGGCGACTGAATTGACGCACACGACCGTGGCAAGCGCGTTTGAGCAGGCGAACGCACCTGTGAGCAGAAGGCCCACAACCGGCACGAAGTGCCGGGACGCTTGACGAGAAAACATGTTCGATTGCCTCAATGGAAGTGTTCGATGCGACGGCCGAATCGGGCGCACCGCTGATTCCTTCTCTCAAACACGGATGACCTCGCCTACCGGACATTCTGTCGCGTAGCGGGCATTCCGCCTGCTTCGTTCGAGTATCAGAAGTGTTGCAATCGGCGTCATGCCGGCATCGGGCGCGTAGCCTCCCGTGCCCTGGCGGGACATGCACGATCCGCTCGGCACCGCGTGCGATAGGACGACGGCTTGGATAACTCGGACATCCGAGCGCTCACGCCCGCACTGTGTTGTGGATTGGGGAACGCAATGTCCGGCGCTTGCGCGTTTCCGTGTTTCCATCAATCAGCGCGCTCGAAATCCGAACGCACCGAACGATTGTCCCCCTCCAGGAGATTCCATGTCCCCGTCCAAGGCCAGCTTCATCGCGTTGTCAGCACTGTTTGCATCTGCTGCAGCTTTCCGTGCAAGCAACGCGACCGAGGCCCCTTCAAAAACGTCGCCGGATATCTACCTTCCGATGACGCTGGAGGCAGGCACCTGGGATGCGGAGGTGACGTTCTACACTGAAGGAAAACCGCCGGCGCATGACACTGGCGTGCAGGTCAACGAGTTGCTTGGCAACGGTCACTGGATCACCAACGATTTCAGAATTGCTGCGTCAAAGGAGTTCCCCGCCTATCAGGGGCATGGTGTCTGGGGTTACGACACGGTCGCCAAGACGTACGTCGACACCTGGGTCGACACCAATGATCTTTCGGTGCGCACGGACTACGGATTCTGGCAGGCAGACAAGCAGACGATGACGTGGTCATCAAAGCAGAACGATGGCAACGGCCACTTCGTGGACTATCGGATGGTCGAGGAATTCAAGGGCGACAAGCGCACGCTGGCGATCTATCAGTTGGGGCTGGCGCTTCCAGTCCAGCATCTTTTGATCAACATGGATTTCACGCGACGGCAGCCCGGCCCGGCAGGCAAGGCAAACGCGCCGAAGTGAAACCTTGGCGGTTTCATCTGCCAACGAACAGTGCAGGTGGCGGGATGGTCGTGAGCGCGCGCCATTCCAGCCGCCGCCAGCAATCGGACGCCGAACGTTCCTTGTCGTCCGACAGAACATTTCGTGGGACGTATCAGCGCAATGACTGTCCATCGCGTCGATCCGCGTTTCATTGGCTCAGTCACACCCTGCTTGCGTCGCGTTCCACCGAAATCATTCGGCAGAAGGCGCGACGCGAGACCTGGCAACCATCATGGAGTCCGACCCGATGCGCCACCTGAAACTTTCACTCTTCCTTTTCGCGTCGATGCTTGCTGCCACTGCGCCGCACGCGGATGCGACCACCGTCTGCGCGACCAGTACCGCGCAGATCAACAGCGCCATCGCGCAGGCTGCGACCGACAATACCGGCATGACCATCCAGGTGCCGGCGGGTGTCTACGCACTCAGCGGGGCAGGATTCGACAATGCATCTGCGCCCGCCATGCGCGATCTCTCGCTGCAAGGTGGATACAGTGATGACTGCGTAACGCACACCAACGGTGCGGCAACGACGCTGTTCACGGGTGCGGGTGGCGCAGGGCTTCGCCTGCAAACGAACGGCAGCCTTCGACTCAGCGACATGAGCTTCATGAGTCTGCAGGGACACAGCGAACTGACTCTGCTCGGTACCGAGTCGGATGACCTGATTGTCGAGCGCGCGATTTTTCGCAACTCGGTGTCGATTCCGCTCCTGCTGCAGATGGCCGATGGAGAAAGTGGCCGCATCTCGATGCAGAACGTGCTGGTGTTTGGTGCCAGCAATCCCGGCGGCTGTGTCGCGACTGTTGCCGGCAACGCCGGCAGTGCCGTGGTCGCCAACAACACGATCACCGCGTCGTCCGCATCGATGGGACTGTGCTTGCGTGGGCAGATGGAAAAGCGCGCGTACGCAAATATTGCATGGGACATCAGCGGTACGGATTTCGTCAATACCGGCGCGGACGCGCTCAGCGTCGACAACGTCTACGGCGAATCTTCCGGCACCCTGGCCGTGGGTTCGAGTGGAGATCTCATCAGCGATCCGGACTTTGTGGATCCCGCCAACGGAAATTTTTCGTTGATGCTTGGATCCCCCTCGATCAACAGCGGAGGCACCTACCTTCCAGGCGGGCTATCCAGCGTCGATGTGGCAGGTGGCACGCGGGTACAAGGGTCCCAGGTGGATCGTGGCGCGCTGGAGGCTGCAGTCAACGACCTCGCCATCTTCACGGTCACCAATGCGGGCGACGGCAGCGCAGAAGACGGCGATCCCGGAACGTTGCGTCGAGCGATTTCAGATGCGAACAATGCTGCGGTTCCTGCGCTGATCCAGTTTGCGATCCCGGGGGGGTGCCCGCAGGACATCAATATCGACCGAGCTCTGCCCGAGATAGCCGTCTCCATGGTGATTGACGGAACGTCGCAACCGGGTAGCCTGGTCAACTCGTCAGCATCCGGATTCGACGCGCATATCTGTGTGGTCGTCGCGGCGAGCGCATCGGTGCCCAGCGTGTCCCAAGCGGTACTGATCAACAGCGCGGTGCCGACATCGGTAACCGTCCGCGGATTGGCTTTCTCCGGGATAGGGAGCCCACTGATTTTTTTCAGCGGCAGTGGCCATCGCATATTGGGCAATCAGTTCGGCGGTTCGCTTCCCACCGGTCCCTTGTTCGTGACCTTGCAGCCGAACAGCATCAGTGTCGCGTTCTCCGGAAGCAGCAGTGATTCGATCATCGGTGGCCCCGACCGGGTCGATCGAAACCTGGTGGCGGGGCACAGCGGCTTCACTGGCATCGGCGTGCTGGTCGGCGGCGTCAGCAATCATGCAACCGAGGTACGCAACAACCTCATCGGCATGGATCGCGGACTGACGGCGGCAGAACTGGGTCAGGGCATTGTGGCCGTGAATAGTGGACACGTGATCTCCGACAATCGCATCGGCAGCTGCACCACCGACGCCATACGCCTCGCGACGGCCGATCACGTCATTGTGCAGAACAACGACATCGGCGGAGCGCTGCCCAATGCGATCGGCATCGTCCTCAACGCAGGCTCGTCTTCCAACACGATCGGTGCCGCTGGCGCCGATACGGGTCGCGGCAATCGCATCACCAACAACCAGACCGGGGCGGTGTGGATCGACGCCACGGCTGGCATTTTCAATCGCGTGCGCGACAACCAGCTCACGCTCATCGAGAATCCGCTGGCTGAAGATACGATGGTCCTCGATCTCGGCGATCAGGGTGCCGACGCGAACGATGACGGGGACGCCGATACCGGGCCGAACAACCGGCTCAACTTTCCGGTTCTGGGAGGTCCGACCCAGCTCGGCAACGTAGGGTCGCTCACGGCAAGCATCGATGTGCCCGTCGGCGAGTACACGCTGGACGTCTACGCGGCTGGAAGTTGTTTGACGAACGGTCGCGCCATGGCCGATCACAAAGTGCTGACGACGCATGTGTCGAAGACGCAAGCCGGCTCGATCAACGTCCCTGTGGCGCTGCAGGCCAATCTGCTCAATGGCGTCCTTGTCGGCGCCACTTTGACGGACAGTGGCGGCAATACCTCGGAGTTGTCCAATTGCCTCGACCTTGACCGGATCTTTGCCGACGGTTTCTAATTTTCGTTCTTGGAGCATGCTCAACGGGTTACCCGCCGCGGTGGCCGTGACGGTGGTGCAGATCTGGAAAATGCGGATGACGATGCGTCATCGGCGTATGCACGTGTCGATGCGTGTGTGGCTCGGTTCCGTCCCAGTCGAAATCGTGGGCGTGCTGATGATGCTCGTCGTGCCGGTGCAGATGGTCGTGGTCGAGAGGCTCGTGCGTATGCTCGTGCTCGTGTCGCTCGCTCACGTGCAGCCAAACGCCGATGGCCATCAAAGTGCCCGCCATCCACCACGCTACGCTTGGCACCTCGTGCAACAGCAACAACGACAGCGTCGCGCCGACAAACGGTGCCGTTGAGAAATAGGCTCCGGTGCGCGCCGTTCCGAGATGGCGCAGGGCCAGCACGAACAGCACCAGGCTGACGCCGTAGCCGAGCAAACCAATGACCCCGGCAGCGACGGTCGTGGCAAGCGTCGGCCACTCGGCGCCGAGGATCAACGCCAGAACGATGTTGACGCTGCCCGCCACGCCGCCCTTGATCGCTGCAATGTGCACGGGATCACCGCCGGAAACGGCTCGGGTCAGGTTGTTGTCGATCGCCCAGCACAGACAGGCGCCAGCGATGGCAAGGACACCCCAGAGCGTGGCACCGGATGAATCCGGATCGCCACCCAACAACACGCCGCCGGCGACGATGACAAACATGCCCAGAGCGATACGCCGATCGACGTTTTCGCGAAATACGGTCCACGCGATCAGCGCCGTCAGGACACTTTCCAGATTCAGCAACAGCGATGTCGTCGATGCGGGCGTGCGTGCGAGCCCGATCATGAGCAGCACCGGTCCGAGAACACCGCCAAAGAGCACAGCACCGCCGAGCCACGGCGCATCGCGCCAGAACAGGGGCGCCTCCACCGTTCGATCTCCGCGCAAACGTCGCAACAACAGCCACGCGCCGAGACCCAATCCAGAACCCGCATACAGCATTCCCGCCAGCAGCACCGGACTGATCGTCCCGAGCAGGCCTTTGGCAAGCGGCGTGCTTGCGCCAAAGAGCGCAGCGGCAGCCGTCGCGTAGGCAATGCCGGAGGGGGGAGCCTTCATTCAGATGATCCTCCAGAGATGGGCGAACCTGCGCATGATATGGATCAGCAAGGTTCAGCGCGATGGTGGGACGGGGAGGGTGCTCAGCTGCTGCCCGGCACCCACATCCAGGCGGCGCCTGCCACCGCCGCCAGAAGCAGCGTCCAGCCCATGCCGAGTTTGTAGCGCAACATGGCCAGTAGCGCGGCAACGCCAATGGTCAGTGCGGCACCATCGAGGCTCGACCACTCAGGCACCTCGAGGTGCAAAGGGCCGATGTCGTAGCGTTGCACACTGCGAAACACGGTGTGCAGCGTGAACCAGACGGACAGGTTCAACACCACGCCGACGACGGCCGCCGTGATCGCCGATAGCGCCGCGTGAAGCACGCGATTGCTGCGCAAGAATTCGATGTATGGCGCGCCGAGGAAGATCCAGAGATAGCACGGCATGAAGGTCACCCATGTCGTCAGCAGTGCGCCAAGCACGCCCGCGGTCGTCGGTGAGAGCGTACCGGCGTGACGATAGGCGGCAAGGAACGCGACGTACTGCACAACCATGATCAGCGGACCCGGCGTCGTCTCCGCGAGCGCGAGTCCGTCCAGCATTTCTCCTGGCTGCAACCAACCGAAGGACTCGACCGCGCGTTGTGCGATGTAGGCGAGTACTGCATACGCACCGCCAAACGTCACCACTGCGGCCTGGCTGAAAAAGAGTCCTTCCTGCGCAAACACGCTGTCGCGCCCGAAGATCAGCGAGACTGCCAGCACGGGTACGAACCACAGGACCGCGCAAACGACGATGACGGTCAATGCGCGCGCGCGTGACGGTGCGATATGCGTGAGTTCGCCGCAGGCGATCCGCCGATCGATGACATAGTCACCCTCGGCAAGCACGGCAGCGGACGATGGCGACGGAAATCGTGCAGGTGCAATGCGCTTTCCGACAATACCCAGCACGGCCGCGCCGATGATGATCAGCGGAAACGGCACTTTGAAAAAGAAAATGGCGGCGAAGGCGAACCCGGCGATCGCAACCATCGTCCGATTCTTCAACGCGCGCCGCCCGATTCGCAGAACGGCCTCGACGACCACAGCCAACACCGCGGCCTTGAGTCCGAAGAAGATCGCCGTCACCGCGGGCAGTTGTTGATAGCTCGCATACAGCCAGCTCAACAGGAGCATGACGAGCACGCCGGGTAGCACGAACAGCGCGCCGGCGATGATCCCACCGACGGTGCGGTGCATCAGCCAGCCGATGTAGATCGCAAGTTGTTGCGCTTCAGGTCCGGGCAGCAGCATGCAGTAGTTGAGCGCATGCAGGAATCGCTCATCGCTGATCCAGCGACGCTCCTCGACCAGTTCGCGATGCATGAGGGCGATCTGGCCTGCGGGCCCACCGAAACTGAGCCAGCCGATTTTTGCCCAGACGCGCGTCGCGTCGCCCAGACTGATTGCGCGCGTCACGCGTTTGTCAGCCGCGGACGTGCTGGGCGTCGACTCATGGCGCTGTTCTCGCTGCACCTCAATGTCTCACGGCCTTCTGCGCATCCAGCCCGGATCGGAACCCGCGAGCGAGATCCGCGCCGGATCCGGTCGCCCAGAAATGAGTGGGTACAAGGCTTTGGTGTTGTCGGCCATGTGATGGTGCAAGGCGACGACGTGAACATCGGGATGATGCATGAGATGTCCCCGTGGGCGGTGTGAGCGGACGAGCAGCGGGTTCGTCTGCACACTCGTCTGCGCGACATGCCGCGTCCAACAGCACCGTGGGCTCAGCATAGCAGCGTCAAACTGGCCGCTGTTGTTGTTTTCCGCATTCCGTGATCCCTCAGTCGCCGCCACTCCGTATGTGAAGGACAATCCCACGGAGTAACGTCTGATGCGCGCCTTGATTTTCTTCGCAGCCCTTGCCATGGCTCACTTTGCCGGCAGCGTCATGGCCGCCGATGGCGAGCTGGACCCGACTTTCGTCTCTGACGCCGAATATCCAGGCTACGGTTTCTACGTCAATCCTACCGGTACGGCCAGCAATACGCTGGATTCAGTCGGTGCAATCGTGCAGCGGGCTGACAAGAAGATCTGGGTTGTCGGTCGAATGCGTGCGCCCGGAGCCTACCGCTTGAGCCTCTATCGGGTGGAGCCGGATGGTTACCCGGATGTCGCTTTCGGCGACCTTGGGCTGCGCACCGTGGTGGGACCGTGCCCCACCTTCACGGTCGCCAATGCGACGCTCGATGTGCAAGGTCGTGTGCTTGTTGCAATCGACAGATGCCCGGATTTCATGGTCTATCGCTTCCTGCCAAACGGGGATCTCGATGCGAGTTTCGCAGCCGGGGGCGTACTCACAGTCCCCTTCGACGCAGGCGGCACCAATGATGATTCCAGCCAGAGCGTGGTCAGCGCACCCAATGGCGACATCATCGTCGCAGGACGCGTGGCCACCGCAAATTCGGGCAACCTTGGCATTGTGCGATTTACCGAAGCCGGTCAGCCCGTGGCCAGCTTCGGAATTGCGGGAAAGAAACAAATAGCGTTCGAATGGCAAGTGCCTGCGATTTCCGGCCTCAACGGTCTGCATCTGATGGACGACGGCCGCATTGTCGTTGCGGGTGCAATCTCCGAAACCTCCCAATCGGTGTCGGACAAAAAGCAGTTTGTCGTGCGCTTGCTCAGTGACGGCACGCTGGATCCTTCGTTTGGCAACGTTTCCGCAGGCCTGTCCAAAATCAATCTCAAGAATGCATTGGGCGTCGCCGAATCGCCCCACACCAACGCGTCAATGATGGAGCGCGATGGTTCCATCATCCAGGTCGGCTCTATCCTTTCCAACAACGTGAACTCCGATGGCGACATTTTCCTTCTGCGCTGGCGCCCGGACGGCCAACTCGACACCAGCATCGGGCCGAGTGGTACGCGTCAATATGCACTTGATTTCGCCGGCGCCAATCCAGTCGATCCGGCATACAACTATGAGTCCGCGTCCAACATCCTGCGCCAGGACAATGGCGAATATGTGATCGTCGCCGACAGCACGAGCAATACATTTGCCGCCACGGCTATTCTGCGTCTGAAGAGCAATTTCAACCTCGACACGGGTTTTGGAAGTGGCGGAAAAATCCAGCATGTCCTGCAGATTTCAAACAACGGCCAACATGGCCAGGTCGGTGGACCGATGTTGCTGCAAACGGGTCGCATCGTGATCGGCGGTGCTGTCTACACCGGCACCAACGGTCGCATGCAGATCATGATGGGCTTGCAGCATGACGAGATTTTTGCCGACACCTTTGA
Organism: Dokdonella sp.; assembly: GCA_039915385.1. Classification (GTDB taxonomy): domain Bacteria; phylum Pseudomonadota; class Gammaproteobacteria; order Xanthomonadales; family Rhodanobacteraceae; genus Dokdonella_A. The sequence goes on along the minus strand of JBDSNK010000122.1, from coordinate 2,215 downwards.
CTGACGCGCACTGGCGGCAGGCATCCCCGACTCTTGGGGCAAGGCAGCCGGCAGCATTGGGCGGAGTGCACGCTAGTGCCGTTCGGCCTTTTTGGCCGGCGCAGCTGCCGCCGATTCGCGACGCCGAGCGGGGCTCGGTCGGTAAAACAGCAATCCGAACGCACTTTCTTCGCGGCCCGCCGCCCAGGGAGTAGGCGACACTGGCCCAGGCCGCGCGAAACGCCCGCTTTTCGGCCCGACTGTCGTATTCCCTTATCGAACGGGCACAACCGCCCCTGGATGCGGGAGACGAAGATGAAGACATGGATCGATATGGCACGCTGGCCGCGCGTCCCTGGCTATGGCCTGATGCTGATGCTCGCCTTGTCGGCGTCGGCCGCGAAGGCGGTCCCGGAGGTCTGCGTGTCGACGCAGGCGCAACTGGAACAGGCGATGAGCGAGGTGCGCTACACGGCGAAGACGATCAAGATCGTGCAGGGCAGTTACAACATCGAAAACACGCTCTGGTACTACGGCAACAACAACTACATGCAGCCGGGAACGAGTCTGCGTGGGGGATACTTCCCAGGTTGCAGCGTGCGGCAGGTCGATGGCGGCAACACCGAGTTCACGGAAATGAATTCGATCGAGGGCGCCGTCCTCTCCCTCGTCGGCAGCTTCACGATCGAGGGGCTGACGCTTCGACTTAAGCACGGCTTCACCCTCTATGCGACGAAAAACGAATACGTAGTGCAGCCGGGGACGACGGTGCTGATCTATCGCAGCATCATTCGCGGCAGCACCACTCACTCCGGCGCGCCCTTGCACGTCGTTTGGGACCAAGATCCCGACCTTGGTGGCGACATCAAGATCATCGACACGCTGGTGATCGACAACACGTCGGACACCAACGACTCCGCCATCGAGCTATGGGCCTACGAAGGCTCACCCACCTGGACCTTGACCAACGACACCGTGATGGGCAACGCCGGCAGCGGCGTGCGCATCCTCAACGATTTCGGTGACCCCGTCGTGGGCGGCAGCGTCCTGCGTGCCCACAACAACATCTTCTGGGGCAACGGCAGCTACGACGTGTCCGCCGACAGACCGTATCTCGAACTGGTGGACAACGTCATCGGTTCGCACCAGTACCCGACGCCGAACGTCACGCCGATCGGCACGCAGACCGGCAACCCGCAACTCGATTCGGGCTATCGTCCAATCGAATCTCCGCTGTCGCCGGTGATCAACACGGGCGACTACGCTGGCGCGCAACTTCCCACGACCGACCTCGATGGCGGTCCGCGCGTGATCGGCAGCCGGGTGGATCGCGGCGTGTACGAGTCGGCGATCGACAACGGTTTCTTGCTAACGGTCACCAACAACAATGATTCGGGAGCCGGTTCATTGCGTGCCGCGATCATCAGCGCCAACGCCAGCGGCGCCGGCATCATCGCCTTCAACATCGGCAGCGGTTGCGGCCCGCATGTGATCACGCTGTCAACGCCGCTGCCGGCGATCACCGGTGGCGTCATCATCAATGGCTACACGCAGCCGGGTGCGTCGCTCAACGACCTCGAACACGGCGACAATTCGGTCGTGTGCATCGTTCTCGATGGTGGCCCGCATTCCATCGCGGAAGGACTATTTGTCGCGCCGGGCGCACCGGCGAGCGCGCAGCTGGTGATCGACAGTCTCGCCTTCAGCGGATTTACCGATGCCGCGGTCAACTTCAGCGGCAGCAAGGGCCATTCGCTGCAGGGCTCGCGCATCGGTGGCGCGATCAACGGCTTCAATCTGCAACCGTCCAATTTCGGGGTGTTCTTCGGTCCTGGCGTCAGCGACACCTACATCGGCGGCACCGATCCGGCGAGCCGCAACATCATCGGCGAGGCACTCACCGACGGCATCCGCATCGGCACCGACATCAGCGCGAACACGCACGCCAATTCAATCATCAACAACTACATCGGCGTAGGCTGGGGCGGCGGCGCTTTCACCAATCGCGGCAACGCCTTCGAAGGCATTCACGTTTATGGCAACGGCAACACGATCAGCGGCAATGTCATCGGCTACAGCGGCCTCGACGGCATCAACATGTTTGGCGCTCTCGCGCACAACAACGTGGTCGAGGACAACTTCATCGGCGTGTCCGACGACGGCGTGGCCCTGGCCAATGCCAGCATGGGCGTGCGGCTGGACGTCGACAGCCACGACAACACGATCCGCACCAACT
>JBDSNK010000115.1:0-17518 GCA_039915385.1 Dokdonella sp. | reverse complement strand
ACCAAGAAGCTCAAGCGCGTCGTCATGCCGATGTCGTTCTGGTATCTGTCGATCGTCGGCAGTGCGATGACGCTCGCGTACTTCATTTGGGGTAAAAACGATTCGGTCGGCATCATCGGCAATGCATTTCCGATGTTCGTTTCGGTCTACAACGTGTTCGTGCATGTGCGCCATCAGCGATCCGAGATCGTCAGCCCGGGCGGCTCCGAGGAGAGCTGAGCTACCGGTGAGCGATCCCTATGCGAGCGGCGGAACTTGTGGAAGCGCCGGAAGGCGCGATGCTTTGCAGCGATGAGCGACACGATCCGCACCTAAATCCTCCCCTTGAAGGGGAGGACTTCAAAGTGGCTCCCACAGCCAGTTGCCCCCACAGACAGTAGCTCTCACAAACCCGGGCCAGCACCTATTCCGGGTCGTAGTCGAGGTTCGGTGCCAGCCAGCGTTCGGCTTGCGCGAGCGTCCATCCCTTGCGCTTCGCGTAATCCTCGATCTGCTCCTTGCTCAGCCGACCGACGACGAAGTACTGGCTGCCGGGATGCGAGAAATACCAGCCTGAGACCGCCGCAGTCGGCAGCATCGCGAAGCTCTCGGTGATCGTGATTCCCGCGTTGTTGGTCGCGTCAAGCAACTCGAACAACGTGGCCTTTTCGGTATGGTCGGGGCAAGCCGGATAGCCCGGCGCAGGGCGGATGCCGCGGTATTTTTCGGCGATGAGTTCGTCGTTGCCGAGCGCTTCGTCGCTCGCATAGCCCCATTGTTCGCGGCGCACGCGATGATGCAGGTGTTCGGCGAATGCTTCGGCAAGACGATCGGCGAGCGCCTTCAGCAGGATCGCTGAATAGTCGTCGTAGTCGCGCTCGAAGCGCGCGACGTGTTCGTCGATGCCGATGCCGGCGGTCACTGCGAACCCGCCCATCCAGTCGCGGACACCGGTGTCTTTCGGCGCAACGAAATCGGCGAGACAGAAATCCGGACGTTCAACCGGTTTGTCCACTTGCTGGCGAAGGAAATGCAGGTTGGATACGACTTCGCGCTCGCCGCCGTCGTGCGTGCGAGAGAGCTCGAGATCGTCGCCCACACTGGCCGCAGGCCAGAGGCCGATCACGCCGCGCGCAGTCAGCCATTTTTCGTCGATGATCTTCTTCAGCATCGCGCGTGCATCGAGATACAACTCGGTCGCTTGCTTGCCCACGACCGCGTCGTCGAGGATCGCGGGAAACCGCCCCGCCAGCTCCCAGGCATTAAAAAATGGTGACCAGTCGATGTAGTCGACCAGATCGGCCAAGGGATAGTCATTGAATACCGTGATGCCGGGTTTGTTCGGCGTCGGCGGCGTGTAGCTGGCCCAGTCGCCATCGAAACGTTGTGCGCGCGCCTTGGTCAGCGACACCAGCCGCTTGGCTCCGCTGCGATCCTTGTGACGCACGCGGATCTCCGCGTACTCGGCGCGGATCTTCGCCATGAACCCGTCGACCAGGTCTTTTGTGATCAGCGATTGCGCGACACCGACGGCGCGCGAGGCATCCTTGACCCAGACGCAGGGCGATTTGTAGTGCGGTTCGATTTTCAATGCCGTGTGCGCACGCGACGTCGTTGCGCCGCCGATCAGAAGTGGCAGATGGAAATTCTGGCGCTGCATCTCGCGCGCCACGTGGCTCATTTCCTCCAGCGACGGCGTGATCAGGCCGGACAGGCCGATCATGTCGGCCTTCTCTGCGATCGCGGTGTCGAGGATTTTTTGCGCCGGCACCATCACGCCGAGATCAATGACATCGAAATTGTTGCAGCGAAGGACCACGCCAACGATGTTCTTGCCGATGTCATGCACGTCGCCCTTGACCGTCGCCATCACGATCTTGCCGTTGGATTTAGCGGTGTCGCCGGTGCGAAGTTTTTCTTCCTCGATGTATGGCAGCAGGTACGCGACGGCCTTTTTCATCACGCGTGCGGACTTGACCACTTGCGGCAGGAACATCTTGCCAGCGCCGAACAGATCACCGACAACGTTCATGCCGTCCATCAACGGACCTTCGATCACATCGAGTGGGCGCGAACTGAGCTGGCGTGCTTCTTCGGCATCCACTTCGGCAAATGCATCGATGCCGTGTACGAGCGAATGCGCGAGGCGTGCGCGAATCGGCAAAGAACGCCAGGCGAGGTTCTCGACGACGACTTCACCTTTCTTCGACTTGTAGCGATCGGCGATCTCGAGCAGGCGCTCGGTCGAATCCTTGCGCCGATTGAGCACGACATCCTCGACGCGCTCGCGCAATTCCGGATCGATGTCGTCGACGATCGGCAACGCGCCGGCATTGACTATGCCCATGTCCATGCCGGCTGCGATCGCGTGGTACAGGAATACAGCGTGGATGGCCTGGCGCACACTTTCGTTGCCGCGGAACGAGAACGAGACGTTGGAGACGCCGCCAGAGACATGGCAGTGCGGCAAGGTCTGCTTGATGATCCGTGTCGCCTCGATGAAGTCGACCGCGTAATTGTCGTGTTCCTCGATGCCGGTCGCGATCGCGAAGATGTTCGGATCGAAGATGATGTCCTCGGGCGGGAAGTCCAGCCGTTCGATCAGGAGCTTGTACGCGCGCGTGCAGATGTCGACCTTGCGCGCGCAGGTGTCGGCCTGGCCTTCTTCGTCGAAGGCCATGACCACCGCGGCGGCGCCGTAGCGCAGGACTTTTTTTGCCTGCGCGAGGAATGCTTCCTCGCCTTCCTTCATCGAGATCGAGTTGACGACACCCTTGCCTTGCAGGCAGCGCAGACCGGCTTCGATCACGCTCCACTTGGAGGAATCGACCATCACCGGCACGCGTGCGATGTCCGGCTCGGACGCGATCAGGTTGAGGAAGCGCACCCTCGCGGCTTCGGAGTCGATCAAACCCTCGTCCATGTTCACGTCGAGAATCTGCGCGCCGCTCTCGACCTGCTGGCGAGCGACCACGACCGCTTCGTCGTAGCGTTCTTCCTTGATGAGTTTCTTGAATTGCGCACTGCCGGTCACGTTGGTCCGCTCACCCACGTTGACGAACAGGAGTTCGGGCGTGATGAGCAGCGGTTCGAGACCGGAAAGGCGGGTGTAGCGGGGCGTTGCGTTCATTTCTAGCGTTCGATGTCCAGATCTGTCGTGCCGGTATGCGAACGGCAACAAGCAAAAGTCATGCGGCGATGTCGACCGCATGCGGCAACGCGCGCGGAGCGACGCCGGACACCGCATCCGCGATCGCCTTGATATGCGGGGGCGTCGTGCCGCAACAGCCGCCGACCAGGTTGAGCAGGCCGCTGCGCGCGAACTCGCCGATCAATCCGGCCATGTCCTCAGGTGTTTCGTCGTACTCGCCAAATGCATTGGGCAGGCCCGCATTCGGGTGCGCGCTGACGTAACCGTCGGCGATCTGCGCGAGCACATCCACATACTGGCGCAGTTCCTTCGCGCCCAGCGCGCAATTGAGACCCACGGACAGCGGTCGGCCGTGCGCAACTGACGTATAGAATGCTTCGGCCGTCTGGCCGGAGAGGGTGCGGCCGGAGAGGTCGGTGATCGTGCCGGAAATCATCACCGGCAGGCGCCCGCCGCGTTCTTCGAAGATTTCCTCGACGGCGAACAGGGCGGCCTTCGCATTCAAGGTATCGAAAATCGTCTCGACCATGATCGTATCGGCGCCGCCATCGATAAGACCGGAAGTTGCCTCGCGATAGGCAATGCGCAGCTCGTCGAAGTTGGTGTTGCGGAAGCCCGGATCGTTGACGTCCGGACTGATCGATGCGGTGCGACTGGTAGGTCCGAGCACGCCAATCACGAAGCGCGGTTTCTGTGGCGTCGTGAGTTCGATCGCGTCGCAACAGGCGCGGGCCAGACGCGCGCCTTCCTTGTTCAATTCGTACACGACGTGTTCGAGGTGATAGTCGGCCTGGCTGATCGACGTCGCGTTGAACGTGTTGGTTTCGAGCAGGTCGGCGCCGGCTTCGAGATATTCCGTGTGGATCGCGCTGATGACGTCGGGCCGGCTCAGCGTGAGCAGGTCGTTGTTGCCCTTCAGATCATGGCCCGGTTGTGCGATCGCGTCGCGCGAGGGCTCGTGTTGACGATCGAAACCCTCGGCAAAGCGTTCGCCGCGATAGTCTTCTTCTTCGAGCCGGTAACTCTGCACCATCGTTCCCATGGCGCCGTCGATGACGAGAATGCGCTGCGCCAGCGCGTCGAACAGCGCTTGCACGCGTTTCGGATTGAGGTAGGGCAGTTGCGTGCTCATGGCTTCCTCGCGAGCAGGCTGAGGACTTCAAAATGCGGCGGACGACGTTCGCGGGTCAGGCGCTCGCAGGCGATCACCTCGAGCTTCGCCTTGCGCGCGAAGTCGTGCAGTTCGTCGATGGTGAAACCGAGGTTGCGATGCTCGAACGGTTCGACCGCCGTGCGATGCGCGTGGCGCCCAAGCGTTGCGGCGACGACGCGACCGCCACGGCGCAGCACACGCGCCGCCTCTGCGACCACGGCAGCTGGTCTGTCACTGTAAGTCAGTGCGTGCATCAGCAAGACCAGGTCGAAGCGCGCGTCTACAAAATCGAGTGCATGCATGTCGCCGACCTGGACCTCGACGTTGCCGAATGCCTTCAGACGTTGACGCGCAGCATCGACGACGCGCGCACTCGCATCGACGCAGACGATCGAACGCGCACGCGGCGCGAGCAGCTCGGCGAGCACGCCGTCGCCGGACGCGATATCCAGCACGTCGCCGGTTTCGACCAGCTGGGTCATGCCGCGTGCGAGCGTTTCCCAGGTGCGGCCTGGGGAATAGTGGCGCTCCATATCGCCCGCGACGGTATCGGCCCAGCCTTCAGCTCGAGCGCGCTTGGCGAGCGCGGCGGGCAAGCGGCGTTCGTCGTCACGCAGCAAGGCGTCGTCGACGCTTTCCTTGAGCGCGCGCAGCAGGGCGCCTTCCTTTGCATCGAGTTCGCCGTTGTAGCGATAGTACGAAGACACCCCGGCACGACGATCGCGTACGAGGTCCGCTTCCTTGAGTTTGGCCAGATGCGTCGACACGCGCGGCTGCGCCAGGCGCAGCACCGCGGAAAGCTCGGCGACAGTGAGCTCCTCGCGTTCGAGCAGGGCCAGCAGGCGCACGCGCGTCGGGTCCGAGAGCAGCCGCAGCAGCGCCGATGTCGCGGCGAGATCCAATATTTATCCTTTCATCTTGATTGAGAGATGGAGCGCAAGGTTAATCTCCGTTGCGAGGCGCGTCAACTTGGCCACAGGCCGCCTCGCTATACTTCGCGCGCCCGCGGCGGATGGCCTGACTGTGCATGCACTGACGGCGCGATTTCGCCACCCTCAGACGATGGAGTTCCACGATGGCGCGCGCAGTACGTATGGCGGGTATGGGATTGATCATCGGCGGAGGCCTGTGCTTTCTCGGCATCGCGTCGGCCGGGGTATACAAGTGGCGCGATGCGCAGGGCAACTGGCATTTTTCGGATACGCCGCCGCCCGCCAGCGGCGCGGGCAAAGGTATGCCGGGCAAGGTCGAAGAGGTAGTTCTCAGCAGCAACTTTGCCGACGCCAAGGTGTCGATCAAGCCGCCGATTGCGAATCCAAAACGCAACGGGGGCACAAGCGTCGCGTTGGACAGTTTCGGATTGAAACTGGACATCGCCGGCAGCAGCAACGCCACCATTGGACGCGCGTTCAGCGGCAAGGATTGCGCGCAAAGCACCGATGTCCAATGGAGCGACGGTGCCGTCGACTTGAAGGGAAAGGTCGCCGAAGCCGCCGTGGCTGAGCGATTCCGCAACTCGGGTTACCTGTTCGTCGATGGCTCCGACAGCGCCGGCTCACTCGCCGACCTGCACCTGGATGCCGAGCTGGTGGCGATGAAACTCGACATGTGCAATTCGATTTCAATGGGCAATACCTCTGGATCTGGTTCGCGTGGTTACGTGAAGGTGCGCTGGGTGCTGCGCGCGCAGCCGGGCGGCGAACCCTTGTTCAGCGGCGTCAGCGCCGGCTCGTTCGATGCGTGGCATCCCGGCGGTGGGACCAAGGGCACCGTGCTCAAGGCGCTCGCGGCAGCAACGGACAACCTGCTCGGCGAACATGCGTTCGTCGATGTCGTGACAGGGGCCGATAGCGGACATGACCATGTCGCGGCAGTCGCGGTCGCTGCCACCAAAATGTCGATTGTCTACGGCGACGGCAGCGGCACTTTCCGCGGCCACTCCGAGGAGTTGTTGCGCAGCGCGGTGACGGTAAGAACTTCGCGTGGGCATGGCAGCGGCGTGCTCATCGATGCCAGTGGATATGCGCTGACCAACGCGCATGTCGTCGGCACGGATGCCGAGGTCAAGGTGATGCTCGATGACGATGTGGTCGAAGCACGAGTGGTCCGCACGGACAAGCATGTCGACGTCGCGTTGTTGCAGTTCGATGCGAAAGGGCGCAAGGCAGCCATCATTGCGCATGGTGAGCCGCATGCCGGCGATCCACTCTATGTCGTAGGTACACCTCTGGACGTGAAGCTGAGCCACACCGTAACGCAGGGCATTCTCTCTGCCGTACGTGAAGTTGACAGTGCACGCATGTACCAGACCGACGCGGCAGTCAATCCTGGCAATTCCGGCGGTCCGGTGTTCAACGAGTCCGGCGAACTGGTGGCACTGAGTGTTTCCGGTCTGGTGAACGCCGAGGGTTCCTCATTGAACGTCAACTATCTCATTCCGATTGGTCGTGCCCTGGCGGCTGTCGGCGCAACTGCCGACTGATGCGACGTAGCATCGGATATTCAGGAGCTGCTTCCGATCTTGCGTCAGCATGGGTGATGGGTATTTTTCGCAACCACAAGGCCATCTTGCTGCGCGCGCTGGTCAGTAGCGTGCTGACGCTATCGTGCTTTCCGGCGGTTGCGATCGAGGACGCCGAACTCGGCAAGTTGTGGACAGCGGATGCGCTGCACGTCCCGTACCGAGCGGTCGTGACCTCGGGGCGACGCGATCAGGAATTGCTGCCCCTGATCGTTTTCCTGCATGGCGACTGGCAGGATGGCACCGACAACGAGTCGCAGCTCGCGGGCGATGGCAACGGCTCGTTCGAGCTGGTCGACAGCGCGCGCGAAGGCGGCATTCCGCTGGTCTACATCGCGCCGCAGACGACGGATGGCTACTGGCCGCCGGAGCGCGTCGTCGCGGTGGTGCGCGATGGGTTGAAGCACTGGCCCATCGATCCACGGCGGATCTATCTCACTGGAATTTCCGACGGCGGCACCGGTGTCTGGGATGCGCTGAAGGCATATCCGCACTGCTTCGCCGCCGGCGTGCCGATGTCGGGTATGACCGAACTGGCCGGTCTGGGACCGATCCGCGACGTGCCGCAATGGGTATTCCACGGTGGCGAGGACGACGACACCGACATCGAGACCGGCTACAACGGTGCGATGGTCGGCTCACGCGCCATCGTGCGCGCGCTGCGTGCGATGGGCGGCGTGCCGCGATACTCCGAGTATCCCGGCGAAAAGCACGTCATCTGGCCACAGGCTTACGGCGAACGAACCCTGCTGCCGTGGATACTTGCGCAGCGCCTGCGTGGCGAGCCGTGCGACTTTGTCGCACCCACGCGCTGATCGCGCGAAACCGCTAAAATCGCAAGTCCAACGAATCGAACTTTTCCGGCAGCCATGCGAGCGGCTGCAGCAGCCAATCTTCAGGAGCTTCTCGATGGACTTTCGCTACAGCGACGACCAGTTGTCGATCCAGGCCATTGCGCGTGATTTCGCGCAGAAGCGCATTGCTCCGGTTGCGGCTGAGTTCGATGCCGCCGGCGAGTTCCCGCTGGCGAACATCCGCGAGATGGGCCAGCTCGGATTGATGGGCATCGAGGTGCCGCACGAATACGGTGGTGCCGGCATGGACACGGTTGCCTATTCACTCGCGATGATGGAAATCGCAGAAGCCGACTGCGCCCATTCGACGATCATGTCGGTCAACAATTCGCTCTATTGCAACGGCATCCTCAAGTACGGCAGCGAGGAGCAGAAGCAGAAGTACGTTCGCGCGATTGCGACCGGCGAGGCGATCGGCGCCTATGCGCTGACCGAACCGCAGTCGGGGTCAGATGCATCCGCCATGCACACGCGCGCCGCGAAGAACTCGGACGGTGACTGGGTCATCAACGGCAAGAAGAGCTGGATCACGTCGGGTCCGGTCGCCAAATACATCGTGTTGTTCGCGATCTCCACGCCGGGCATCGGAGCGAAGGGCGTTTCGGCGTTCATCATCGATACGGCGCGCGCAGGTTTCCATGCCGGAAAGACCGAACCCAAGCTCGGTATCCGGGCCTCGGCAACCTGCGAGATCGAGTTCAGCGACTACGTATGTCCGGCGGCCGACCTCCTCGGTACCGAAGGAAAGGGCTTCGGTATCGCGATGGGCGTGCTGGATGCGGGTCGCATCGGCATCGCATCGCAGGCGGTCGGCCTCTCGCGCGCTGCCTACGAGGCGAGTCTCATCTGGACGCGCGAGCGCAAGGCCTTTGGCAACCCGATCGGTTCATTCCAGATGATCCAGGCCAAGATCGCGGACATGAAGTGCCGCCTCGATGCGGCAACCTTGCTCACCCTGCGCGCTGCGTTTGCGAAAACGCAGACGGAAAAGAACGGCGGCCGCTTCAGCACCGAGGCGTCGGTGGCCAAACTGTTCGCATCGGAAGCGGCGATGTTCATCACGCACCAGGCGGTGCAGATCCACGGTGGCATGGGCTACTCAAAGGAAATGCCGCTGGAGCGTTATTTCAGAGACGCGAAGATCACCGAGATCTACGAGGGCACGAGCGAAATTCAGCGCTTGGTGATTGCGCGGAATGAGACGGGCGTGAGGTGATTGGTTTCAACAATCGGCCCGATCGATGCGGTCCGCAATGTTGACACCAGTGAGTTTGGCTAGCCTTGCTGGATGCCGCTACGGGTCAAGATATTTTCGGTGACCGCGAGCCAGGTGTCCTGGTAGAGAGTGAACGAGCCTTGATCCTGGTGCGCGTGACTCTGCAGGTAGGGACCTGCAGCGAACCGCATCCACATCGCGCGTCTGTCCCAGCCAGTGCGCGAGAACAATTGCCCGGTACCCGGGGCATCGAAGGTCAGTGCGGTGGGCGGCGTGCCCGCCGGGCCGGCGGCCAGCAAGTTGTGGCGGTGGTTGAATCTGCTCTGCATCTACTGCACCGAGATCGAGTGCAGCGACCACGACGCGTTTGCCTGTGCCGTCGCGTCGTTGCTGATATTGCCTGCCTCGAGCTTGAGCTCGCGGCGGTAGTCGTAAATTGCCGACTGCGACGCGCGGGACTGATCACCGATCGCTGCAACGTAGTCCAGCGTGGGTACAGTCGCGTGGATCCACCAGGCGATGCTGGCGCCAAGATGCGCAGTCGTGTTGCCGAGGCCTCGTCGACGAAGCTCCAGAAGAGCTGGGACGCGACCAGTTGCTGGTCTACTACGCAAGATCAATCGTGATGGCGGCGGCACAGGGGCGTGCCAGAGCGAGCAAGGACAGCGCAATACGCGAGCGCGTGCAGAACGCGCAGATCAGGCATGTGCACAGCTCCGTGGCCCGGGAAGCGGGCGGCACACGTGTAAACGATATTGCATTGCAAATTGAGGCACGCGGTGTGCGTGCGTGCACACCGCGTGCTGGCGTCGCGGAAAGCTAGTCGATGTAGCCCACGACCATCACGCGTTTGCCGTGCAGCAATTGCTCATAGGCATCGGCGGGCGGTGCGATCACGTCGACGCGCGCAAAACCTATCTTGCGCATGATCCAGAGCAGCGCTTCGAGACTCGGCACGAGGCAGATCCCCGTCGTGCTGGCCTCGGGGCCGTGAGTGTCGTCGGTTTCGTCGATGATGCCGAACGAACCCTTGAGCGGGCGCACGAAACGGTAACTGCCGTAGTCGACCATGCCACTCATGCCGGGCACGATCTGCGTTTCGACGACGCAGGCTTGGCGCGTCAATGCGTGCGCCTGGCGCAGTGCGCCGATCGGATTTTCCAGGTGATAGATCAGGCCGAGCATCAGCACGAGATCGAACTGGCCGAGCTTGGCTGGCTCCAGTGCATGCACGTCCGACTGCTGCACGCGCAAGTTCGACAGGTTCAGCGCATCACGGACCAGCGTGGTGTCGGCGACATGTTCGGCGCGCGCATCGATCGCGAGCACCTCATCGGCGTTCCATTGCGCCAGCTTGGTCGCGAACCAGCCTTGATGACAAGCGATGTCGATCGCATTGGACCCTGCCAGCGATCCGCCGAAACGACTGTCGATGACCTGCTGCAACATCGTCAGGCGACTGGTGTGGATGCCGTCGAGCGCGCCGTCGTCGTAGGTCGACGTGATCTTTCCGCTCGGCAGCTCGAAACGGTAGAACCAGGTCTTTTCGAGGATGCGTTGTTCGATTGCGCTCATTGCTGACATGCCAGAGGGTCAAAGCGCAATTCTAGCGGGTTGCGCCGGACCGTTGCTGCGCAAGCGTTGCTATTGGGCGGGTTCGAGCTCCGCGGGCAAAGGCGCAAGGCCCATTGCCTTGCGGTAGCGGGCATGCAACGTCTGTACCTTGGCAACATATTCCTGCGTCTCGACATAGGGTGGTACGCCCTTGTATTGGGTGACTGCACCGACGCCGGCGTTGTAGGCGGCCGCCGCCAGGTTGAGGTCGCCTTCGTACTGCGTCTCGAGCCCTTTCAAGAGTCGCGCGCCGGCCAGTATCGACTCCCTTGCTGAAAACGGATCCTTGACGCCGTAATCGCTGATCACATCCGGCATCAGCTGCATGACGCCTTTCGCACCCTTCACCGACACTGCCGTCGCGTCGTAGGCACTTTCGGCATGTGCAATCGCGCGCAGCCACGCTTCGTCAACGCCTGCCTTCTTCGCTGCAGACTTGAACTCGCGCGGAAATTCGGACATGCGCGGCTGACCGATCTTGCCAAGGCCTGCGTGCGCCGGCGAGCCCGCGGGTGTGGCGACGCTGAAGGCGAGGACCTTGGTGGAACCGGGCAGGTTGCGCGTGCTGTAGACAGTCTTGCCCTCCTGCGTTCGTTGATACAGCGTGCCGCGCACGATGCCCATTGCACCCCACAGGTTCGGCACTGCGGCGGCGTTGTCGTCGAGGGTCTTGGCGAAGCACTGTGAACCCGCCTCAGGCGCGGTCGCGAGACTCACTGTGCCATCACGCACGCAACGGAAGATCGTGCGCGAATGGGCGGCAGGCGCAGTCAGGAGCGTCGTCACCGCGAGTGTTGCGAGAAGCAGGTTGCGCGTCATCGCCGGGATTGTAGGCGGGCTGCCTGAACGTTCGGCCAGGGTTCGGGGCGAGCCGACTCTCAGAGCGAAATGCCGGCGACGGAAATGTCCATGAAAAAGGTCACGTCCTGCGCATGGCGCGGGATGGCGTCTTCGACCAAACCGGCGCGCAGCGTCCAGCCGGCTTCGGCATGCCATGCTGACGACAGCGTGAGGTTTGCGGCCGAGGAGAGTAGTGGAATCTGCGAGTCATACAGTGCGCCATGCCACTGCAGCTGCGCGGCGACGTCCCATCGGGGCAACAGCATGTAGCCGAGCGTCGCGTCGGCAAACGGCACCCGATCTTTCGCTTGCTGCGGCAAGAGATGCGTGTCGCCACGTTGCATCACACCAACGCGAGCACCCCACGGCAATGGCGCCTGCGCATCCGTCGACTGTGCGGCAAGCCATAGGCTGACATCAACTGCGCGATCGTCGATCAAGGGACTCGCGTGCGTAGTCGGCAACTTCAAGGTCGCGCCGTAGAGCCACTCGCGGCCATTGGCCGGCGCACGCAGGGCGACGTCGACCATCAGCGGCGTGATCGCCGACAGGCTGCGATCGAGAAAGACGTCTCGACCGGATGCATTCGCATGGGAAATCGTATGGCCGTCCGTACGGAGCCGGCCGCGGTCACCGTTGGTGATACCGAAGGTACGGTGGTAGTCCTTGAGAAAACCATCGAGGAATCCCTTGCCAATGCTGGCGTCTGCGATCGATGCGCGTACTAGCCAGTGCTCGCCAAAAGCACGTGTCAGCGCGATGCGGCCTTCGTGGATTTCGGCGTCGTAGACGAGGTGCTCGCTACCGCGATCGAAGGCGAGTTCGGTGTTGCTCGCCGATAGCACGGTTTCGAAATGCCAGCTTTGCGGTGCCGCAGCGGGCGGCGTGAAAGGTAGTCCGCTCGCCGCAACGAACGCATTCGTGTCGCGATAGAGCTGCCAGGGCGCGGCGCCATAGCCTGTATCGGCGTGCGCGCCGGATGAGTAGCAGGCGAGGGTCAGCCCCGCAAGCGCGGCGCGGCCCACTTCAGCCGTGCTCATGCGGCGTCGATGTCGCGGCGAGCGTTGCTTGCGGTGATTCCATCGTGTCGCCGAGCAGGCGGCGCACGATCACATAAAAGATCGGGATAAACAGGATCCCGAGGAAAGTTGCGAAGACCATGCCGCCGATCACGCCGGTGCCGATCGCGTGGCGCGCGTTCGCGCCCGCACCCGAGGAGATCGCCAGCGGCAGCACGCCCAGGATGAAGCAGAACGACGTCATCAGGATCGGACGCAGTCGCAGGCGCGCAGCGTCGACCACGGCGGTGGCCAGGTTGCGTCCTGCTTTCTGTTCCTGCACGGCGAATTCGACGATCAGGATCGCGTTTTTCGCCGCCAGGCCGATGATTGTGATCAGACCGATCTTGAAGAAGATGTCGTTGTTGAGGTTCTCGTCGAACTGATGGCGCAATAGGGTCGCGACAAGCGCGCCGGTGATGCCGACCGGCACCACCAGCATCACCGCGAAAGGTATCGACCAACTTTCGTACAGCGCCGCAAGGCAGAGGAAGACGGCGAGGATCGACAGCGCGAACAACAGCGGCGCCTGATTGCCCGAGACGATCTCTTGCAATGACTGACCGCTCCACTGGTAACTGAAGCCTGGCGGAAAATCCTTGCCTCCGATGACGTCCTGCATCGCCTGCATCGCTTCGCCGGAGCTGCGTCCGGGAGCCGGCCCGCCGTTCATTTGGATCGCAGCGTAACCGTTGTAGCGCGTGAGACTCGGCGAACCCATGACCCACTCGGTACGCACCACATTCGACAGCGGGATCATCGAGCGGTCCGCTGCACCCGCGCCTGTGACGCCGGATGCCAGCGTGCTCGGCAGGTAGAAGTGGCTGATGGCGTCAGGCGACATGCGGAACGCCGAATCCGCCTGCATGATCACGCGCTGCACGCGGCCTTGGTGGAAAAAATCGTCGACGTAGATCGGCGCCAGCATGAGCTGAATTGCGCTGTAGACGTCGCTAAGCGAGACCCCCATCGACTGCGCCTGCACGCGGTCGACGGTCATCTTGACTTGCGCGGAATCCTCCAGCCCGTTCGGACGTACGCCAGCCAGCACCGGCGAATTGCCGGCGCCGCCGAGCAACGCATTTCGTGCCGCGATCAACGCGTCGTGTCCTGCGCCACTGCGATCCTGCAGGTACATTTCGAAGCCGCCGAACTGGCTGAGGCCCGGGATCGTCGGCAAGTTGAGCACGAATACCTGTGCATCCTTGATCGTCATGAAGTTCGCTCCGTTGAGCTTCTGCGCGAGCACACTCGAATTGTTCTTGCGATCGCCCCATGGTTTGAGTCGATAGAACGCCATGCCGACATTCTCGCCCTGACCGACGAAGCTGAAGCCGGACACGCTGACCACACCTTCCACATCGGGATTCTTGCGGCCGATCGAGCGCACCGATTCCATCACATCGTTTGTGCGCGCAATTGTTGCGCCCGGCGGCAGCTGCACGATCGCTAGCAGGTAGCCCTGGTCTTCCTCAGGCACAAAGCTGCCGGGCAAGCGTGTAAACAGGAATCCGCACAGTACGGCAATGACCAGGAAAACACCGAACCATATCGGCGCGCGACGCACGGCATTGCGCACGTGTCCCGTGTAGGTGGTCTGCGTCCATTCGAACAGGCTGTTGAAGCAGCGGAACACGACGTTCTTGCGCGTTTCATGGATCGGCTTGAGCATGCTCGCGCACAGCGCGGGGGTGAAGGCGAGGGCGAGAAACGCGGAGAAGCCCATCGAGATCGCGATGGTCAGCGCGAACTGGCGATAGATCGCCCCGGCGCTGCCGGTCTGCATCGCGCTTGGGATGAATACCGCAGCGAGGACGACGGCGATCGCGATCACCGCGCCGGTGATCTGCCCCATAGCCTTGCGTGTCGCGTCCTTCGGCGAAAGGCCTTCCTCCGACATGATGCGCTCGACGTTTTCGATCACGACGATCGCGTCGTCGACCACAATACCGATTGCCAGCACCATGCCGAACAGGCTGAGCTGGTTGATGGTGAAACCGAGTGCCCACATGCCGAGGAAACCGCCCATCAGGGCGACCGGAATCACCAAGGTAGGGATCAGGGTGATGCGCAGGTTCTGCAGGAAAATCAGCATCACCAGAAACACCAGCACGATAGCCTCGATGAGGGTCTTAACGACTTCCTCAATGGAGACGTGGATGAAGGTCGAAGTGTCGTAGGGAATGAACCACGACACGCCCTTGGGAAAGCCCGGTTGCAGCTCGGCCAGTTTCGCCTTGACCGCATCGGCAACGCCGAGTGCGTTGGAGCCGGTCAGCAGCTGGACGCCGAAGCCTGCGGTCGACGTATCGTTGTACTTCAGCGCAAAGCCGTAGCTACCCGGGCCGATTTCGACGCGCGCCACGTCCTTGAGGCGCACCGTGGTGCCGTCGCTGTTTGCGCGCAACAGGATGTTCTCGAATTCTTCCACTGTGCTGAAACGCCCTTCGGCGCGCACGGTTGCGGTGTAGCCGATACCTTTAGTCGATGGTTCTGCGCCGACCGAGCCGGCTGCGACCTGCACGTTTTGACCGCGCACGGCAGCGAGCGCTTGTGCTGCGGAAAGGCCATAGCCGTGCAGCCTGTCCGGGTTGAGCCAAATGCGCATCGCGAATTCGGAACCGAACTGGAACGCATTGCCGACGCCCGGGATGCGCTGGATCTGGTCCAGCACCTGGGTTGCGACGATATTGTTCAATCCGTACGTATCCATCGATCCGTCGTCAGACTTCAGCATGCCGACCATCAGGAAGCCGGGATTCACTTTGGCGACCGTGATGCCTTGCTGGACCACTTCAGTCGGAAGGCGCGATTGCGCCAGAGAGACGCGGTTCTGCGTCTGTACCGCGGCGATGTCGGGATCAGTGCCGGGTTCAAACGTCAGAGTAATCGACGCGCCGCCGCTGCTGCTGGAACTCGCACTGAAGTACAGCAAGTGATCGACCCCGGTGAGCTGTTGCTCGATGACCTGGGTCACTGTCTTTTCCACCGTGCTCGCATCGGCACCTGGATAAACCGCGTTCACGGCAACCTGCGGAGGGGCGATAGTCGGATATGCTTCGATGCCGAGCTGGCTGATTGCGATCACGCCACCGAGTGTGATCAGAATCGCGATGACCCACGCGAAGATCGGACGATCAATGAAGAAACTGGGCATGCTGTAAGTCCTGGGCTGGTGCGCTCGTCCGCGAGCGGGATCGCAAAGCAGCCGTCCTGGCTGCATGCCCGCTCGATGTTCGGTGCCGCGTGGCGATCATTCGCACGCGCAGCGGGCAAGATGACCCTAGTGCTTGGCGTCCGCCGCGGCTGCTGCGTCTGCCTGTTCGGCACCGTCGGCCTTCCACGGCACCGCGTTCGCAGGTTTGTCGGGTTGCACCTTCTGCACGCCGGAGACGACGATCTGGTCGCCATCTGCGAGGCCGCCGGTCACGATCCAGCTATCGCCCCGGAGGGGACCCATCGTGATGCGTTTCTGTGCGACTTTGCCATCAGCGCCGACAACGAACACGAAGGCGCCTTGGCCATCGCGCTGGACTGCCAGCTGCGACACCAGCCAAGCGCGCTTGTACTCGCCTGCGGTCAAATGCACATTCACGTACATGCCGGGCAACAAACGATGCTGCGGATTCGGCACGAGGCCTCGCAGGGTGACTGCACCCGTGGCGGCATCGACCGAGACATCGGAAAAATCCAGCGTGCCAGCCTGGTCATATACGCCACCATCCGGCATGCGCAACTCAACCTTGGCCTTGTTCTGCTCGAACAACTGCACGCTGCCGCTTGCCGCTGCGCTGCGGACGTCGTCCAGTGCGCCCACGGCCTGGGTAAAATTGACGTAGAGCGAATCGATCTGGTCGATCGTGGTCAGCAAGGTCGCTTCGCCCTGGCCGACCAGTGCGCCTTCGGTGACCTGCTGCTTGCCTGCCCGGCCGGAGATAGGCGCTGTGACGTTTGCATAGCCGAGGCTGATCCTGGCGGATTCGACATTCGCCTGCGCCTGCTTCACGGCAGCGCTTGCCGTGCGCTCGGCCGCGGCGGCGTTGTCGACGTCGGCCTTCGACAGCAGCCCCTTCAGCGCCACCGAACGTGCGCGGTCGGCGGCAATGTGATTGTTCTGATAAGTGGCCTGCGCGGCCGCAAGATTGGCTGCCTGGGCATTGAAGGCCGCGCGCAGCGGGGCAGCATCGATCTGGAACAACACTTCGCCTTCCTTCACGTCGCTACCTTCCGTATATACGCGCTTCTCCAGCACCCCTGGAATGCGCGCACGGACATCCGCAGTTCGCACCGCAGAAAGACGGCCTACCAGATCCTGCACGAGGGGCACTGCTTGGGCTTTTGCGCTCACCACCCCAACTTCGGGCGGGGGCATCTGCTGCTGCGCAGGTTGGGACTTGCCGCAGCCTGCTGCGAGGCTGACGACCAAGGCGGCGCCGGCACCGGTCAGCGCGCTATGCAACTTCGTCATGAAGCCTTCCTGTTGTCGTCGGATCGGATCATCGGAATTCAACACACGCTTTCGTGAACATAAAAAGCGGTGACCTGAATTCTCGAAGGGCCGACTATACCGTCCAGTACAGAATACGTCACCCGCCGGAAGTCATCGGGATCAAGGAGGACAAGGCTTCGCATCGAAGCAAACCGTTGCCATTGGAAGGGTGCGGACTTCGCGGTGATGCGTGTTCGCTACCTCACTGGCGTCTTGCAAGTGGCTCTACAGCTCGATTTGCGGGGTGTGCGTGTGGATTACTGCGATGCCGCGGCGTATCCTTCGCGGCTCAGTTCCCTTCCTCTTCGGACCACTTCATGACCGCTCAAGGCGCCGTCTCCAGCACGCCCGTCGACCCGATTCTCGCTCATCAGTCCAGCCGTCTCGGTGGCGCGCAACTGCGCGATGCACAGTCGTTTGCAAGCGAGTTCCTGCGGCGGGTACCAGCCGAAGACCTGGCCTTGCGCAGCGCTGCGGACTGGGCCGCATTGGTGCAAGGAGTGCTCGACTTCGTGCGCGAGCGGCACGCGGGCGCTGCCAAAGTGAGCGTGTCCCATCAGGTCGCAGGCGAAAGCGGATTCGATGCTTCGCGCACGATCGTCGACGTGGTCACCGACGACATGCCGTTCCTGGTCGATTCGGT
>JBDSNK010000107.1:0-6398 GCA_039915385.1 Dokdonella sp. | reverse complement strand
TCAGGTCTGCGCAGAACGCGATACCGCTGCTTTCGCTGCCCGCGATCTCGGACAACATCAAGCCCGGTGTGTGACCGCTCGAATAAGTGAAACGCACCTGCATGCCGAGCGTCGGCGAACGCACGCCCTGCACGCGTTCGAGCCGGCCCGAAGCTTCGAGCAACGGGTGCAGGTCGGGAATGAACGAGGCGCGGTCGCGTGGATGCGGATGGATCGCACGCTGCCAGCATTCCTCGCCGACGAGATACGTTGCTTTGGGAAAAAGCAATGACGGTGGCTTGCCCTCTTCCCACGCCGCCATCAAGCCGCCCGCGTGATCGAAATGCAGGTGCGACAGGACGACTGCGTCGATGTCCTCGTGCGAAAAACCGGCCGTGCGCAACGAATCCAGCAGCACATGATGCGATTCACGCACGCCGAAGCGCTCGCGCAACTTGGGTTGGAAAAACGCGCCGATACCGGTCTCGAACAACACATTCTTGCCGTTGAGCCCCTCGACGAGCAGTGCACGGCAGGCCAGTGGAATCCGCCCTGCTTCGTCGGGCACGATCCAGCGCTCCCACATGCCACGCGGCACGTTGCCGAACATTGCGCCGCCGTCGAGTTTTTGCGAGTTGCCCAGGATCGACCAGAGTTTCATTTTCTCAACTACCGGAATGCCAAAGATTATTTTACGACACCACTACCCGAAGTCCCGCGCGGATCCGATCCGGCGTGCATCTCGCCGGTCTTCTTGTCCCAGCTCACCGCATTCATGAAACCCCAGCGGCGTTCGGATTCGCTGACCTTGTGGCCCATCGCTTCGAGCGCCTTGACCTCGTCCGCAGTGAACGCGCCCTTTTCGGCCGAGATCACGTCGGGCAGGTACTGGTGGTGGAAGCGTGGATTGGCGACGATCTTTTCCGGCAAGTCACCATCAATGAACGCGAGTATTCCTTCGAGCACCATCGTGATGATGCGGCTGCCGCCGGGTGTGCCGATCACGCCGATCTTGTCGTGGCCGACGACGAAGCTTGGCGTCATCGACGACAGCGGACGACTGCCGGGCTTCGGCGCGTTGTTGTCGTTGCCGACCAGGCCATACGCATTCGGCTTGCCGGCGACCAGCGCGAAATCGTCCATCTCGTTGTTCAGCACGAAGCCGGTACCGGGCACGACGAACTTGGAACCAAACGTGGTGTTGACCGTCTGCGTCGCCGAGACGAGGTTGCCGTCCTTGTCGATGATCGAGAAATGCGAGGTATGCACGCTCTCGTTCGGTGCCATGTAACCGGGCAGCAGATCACTCGGCGTTGCCTTGTCGGGGTGGATCGACGCGCGCAAGCCGGCCGCGTAAAGCGGACTGGTCAGCTCCGCGATCGGCATCTTCACGTAGTCCGGATCGCCGAGGTATTCGGCACGGTCGCGATACGCGCGACGCATCGCTTCGACGATCAGATGTGTACGGGGTGCCGGATCAAGTTTGGTCAGATCGTAGCCCGACAGCATGTTGAGCATTTCGGCGAGCGCAATGCCGCCCGAAGACGGCGGTGGCGCGGTCACGATGTGCCAGCCACGGTAGTCGAAGGCGAGCGGCGCGCGCTCCTTTGCTTCGTATTTCGCAAGGTCATCGAGCGACCAGCGACCACCGGCTGCGCGCGCGCCATCAACCAGCGTCTTCGCAATCGCGCCACGATAAAAGCCATCATTGCCCTCGCGCGCGAGGACTTCGAACACGCGCGCAAGATCCGGCGTGCGGAACGTCCAGCCAGCTTTCGGCGCCTCACCATCGACAAGATAGAGCGCGACCGCGGCGGGAGAACGCTTGATGATTTCGCGCTCGCTGGCGAGACCGCCAAGGAAGCGCGCATCGGGCTGGAAGCCGTCGCGCGCGATGCGGATAGCCGGCGCCAGCGATTTCGCCAACGGCAGCTTGCCGTAGTGCTTTGCAATCCACACCAGACCCGCGGGTTCGCCCGGAATCGCTGCCGACAAGGGGCCATTGAGCGCGTGATCGCGATCGGGTTGTCCGTTGGCGTCGAGATAGTCCTTCGCATCGACGGCAGCCGGCGCCGTCTCGCGCGCGTCGACCATGACTTCCTTGCCATCGCTCGCACGACGCAGCAGAAACAGGCCGCCACCGCCGATACCCGAGCTCTGCGGCTCGACCACGGATAGCGCCGCGGCTACCGCGACGGCCGCATCGAATGCGTTGCCGCCCGCATCGAGAACCTCGAATCCAGCCGCTGTCGCCAGCGTATGCGCGCTCGCGATCGCCGCATGTGTGGATTTTTCTGCGGCGTGCGCCGTGAGGGAAAAAACACACAGCGTCGCTGCCGCCAGGATATTGCGTGCTCGAATCATGCTTGGGTCTCGCGTGTCAACGTTTCGTATTTCACCAGCAGCTCCTCAGGCGATTCCGGATGCTGTGGATCGACAAAAATGCACTCGACCGGACACACGATCACACACTGCGGCTCGTCGTAGTGACCCACGCATTCGGTGCACAGATTCGGGGCGATTTCGTAGAAGTCAACGCCGAGGCTGATCGCCTTGTTCGGGCAGACGGGTTCGCAGACGTCGCAATTGACGCACTGGTCGGTGATTTTCAGGGACATGTGCGCGAGCTTACCGCAAGTCGCGCGGCGCCCCCGTGAATCTGGACGCCGGCGCGATCATGGCGGCCGGCGCCTCGAAGGCAATGCGCAGCGACTGCGCTTACTTCGTCTCGACGATACGGATGATCGCCTGCGAGCTGGCCAACTGCTGCTTTATGGCCTCCGAGTCAGCCTTGGTGCCGACGAACAGCACGACGACATCCTTGAAGGACCCCGCTTGCACGTCCTTGAACGCATCGACGACCAGCTGCGACGTGACGCTGGAAACCGGACCACCGAAGGCCAGCATGTTGCCGGGCAGCACGCCACGGCCAACGATGCCCCTCACGTTCTCCAGCTGGTTGTTTCGGTCGGCCTTGGACGCGTCGTCATCGCCACCGGGCACGAAGTACATGTAGGGATGATTGCTCTTCACACCCTCCATGTTGGCGGTGACAACGCTGACCAGATAGGCCTTCCACGCGTTCTTGTCGGTCGCATCGGTTGGCATCGGCAATACCACGGGCGCCAGCTCCACGGCTTCCTGCTTGGATTTTTCCTGGTCGCATGCGCTCAACGCGAAGGCCGCGACGCAGACGAGGGCGATGGTTGAGAGAATCTTGCGCATGGCTTGCTACCTCTTGGTTGAATTCAAATAGCGCGTTCGCAGCGCCAGCTGTACCGCCGGGTGGACGAACGCGGAAACATCGCCACCGAGCCGCGCGATCTCGCGCACCAGCGACGAGGAAATGAAACTGTATTGCTCCGCTGGCGTCAGGAAAAGGGTTTCCGCCGCGGGAATCAAGTGCCGGTTCATGCTCGCGAGCTGGAACTCGTACTCGAAATCGGACACCGCGCGCAGGCCGCGCAGGATAACGCCGGCACCCACCTCTTCGACGAAATCGGCAAGCAAGGCCGCGAATCCGAGCACTTCGACATTGGCCAGACCGGTCAATGCGGTGCGTGCCAGCGCGGTGCGCTCGTCCAGCGTGAATGTCGGGCTCTTGCTCGAACTGTCGGCAATCGCAACGATGACGCGATCGAACAGCGGCGACGCACGGCTGGCCAGGTCGATATGGCCATTGGTGATCGGGTCGAACGTACCCGGATACACCGCGATGCGCGCGCGCTGCTGCGTAGTCGCCATGTGGAACCGTCACCCCGCCCAAAGATGCCGGCTAGCTTAGCGGATCGGCGGGCAGGCGACGATAGAGTGCGAAGCGGACTGCGCCGGCCTGGCCTTCGCGATGCAGGCCCCAGGTCGGCGGCAGCGCGAAATCCGCCTCTGGCGCAGCCTCGACGTAGACGAAGGCAGCGTGCTGCAGCCAGCCGCCCTGCTCCAGTTGCAGTGCGGACGCGGCCCACAGGTTTGCGCCGAACGGCGGGTCGAGGAAGACCAGATCAAACGGCGCACCCGGCGTCGCGAGGAAGCCGCCGACATCGTCATTGACGACCTTGGCGTTGGCGACCTGCAGGCGCGTGAGGTTGTCCTGCAGCAGCTTGCACAAGCCACGATCGCGTTCGACCAACACGCATTCGCCAGCGCCGCGCGACATCGCCTCGATACCGAGCGCGCCGGTGCCGGCATACAGGTCGAGGCAGCGCGCTCCGGCAATCATCGGCGCGAGCCAGTTGAACAAGGTCTCGCGCACGCGATCGGGCGTCGGCCGCAGGCCTTGCATGTCCGGCACGTTCAGACGCGAGCCGCGCAGGCTGCCGGCGACGATGCGCAGGGTGCCGGTATTGGCTTTCAGATTCGCTTTCGACATCGACCCGTTAGTGCCAGTGTTAGCATGGACGACCTGCATTCTGACCCAATTCGCAAGCGATGCTGAAGTTCTGGAAGAAGAAACCGGCGACCGAAGGGAAGCCTGCAGCCGCCGAGCTGCCGACCGTGGATGCGCTTGCGCCTCCCGCGCAGAGCGCGGCGCACATGGCCGATCCGCTGGCGCAAAACGGCCGCGAACCTGCACACGCCGAAGCCGAACAGATCACCGAACCTGCGCCCAACGATATTGCGCCACCGGCCAGGCGTTCATGGCGCGAGCGTCTTTCCGGCAGCGGCTTCGCGCGCGGTCTTTCATCACTGTTCGTACGTCACCCGGTACTCGACGACGCCTTCCTCGACGAACTCGAAACTTGTCTCATCACCGCCGATGTCGGCGTTGCCACCGCAACCGAACTGGTGGAAAAACTGCGCGTGCGCGTCGGCAAGCGCGAATTCGTCGACGTGAATGCACTACTTGCGGCGCTGCGCACGGATCTCGTCGGCCGACTGCAGGCCGTCGAACGCCCGCTCGATGTTGGCGGCCACAAGCCGTTCGTGCTGCTCACGGTCGGCGTCAACGGCGTCGGCAAGACCACCACCATCGGCAAGCTCGCGCATCGCTACAAGTCCGAAGGACGCAGCGTGCTGCTCGCAGCCGGCGACACGTTCCGCGCTGCCGCGGTTGAGCAACTGCAAAGCTGGGGTGCGCACAATCAGGTCCCCGTGATCTCGCAGGGCTCGGGCGCGGATTCCGCCAGCGTGATCTTCGATGCATTGCAGACCGCACGATCGCGCGGGACCGACGTGCTGATCGCAGACACCGCCGGCCGATTGCACACGCAGACGGGACTCATGGACGAACTGTCGAAGATTCGCCGCGTGCTGGCCAAGCTCGACCCCGAGGCGCCGCATGAAGCCTTGCTCGTCATCGATGGCACCACCGGCCAGAACGCAATCAACCAGGTGCGCCAGTTCGGCCAGGCCATCGGTGTCACGGGTCTTGTCGTGACCAAGCTCGATGGCACGGCGAAAGGCGGCATCGTGTTCGCACTTGCACGCGAGTTCGGGCTGCCAATCCGCTACGTCGGCCTCGGCGAAAGCGCCGAAGACCTGCGCGTGTTCGATGCCAAGGCCTTTGTCGACGGTTTGTTGCCCGCGACCCTCGGCGGCAATGCCTGAGTCGCAAGCAAAGCGGCCGCGCCGGTTTCGACGCTGGCGCATCGTGCTGGTCGTTCTGCTGGCGCTCGTCATCACGGCTGCGATCACGTTGCGCTGGTTCACGCGCACCGATCATTTGACCGCACTGCTCATTGACAAGACGCGCAGCGCGCTCGGCGCCGAACTGGTGATTGGCAGCGGCGCGCACTACGCGTTGTGGCCGGAGTTGCATCTGGTGTTGCCGCACCCGTCGCTGAAGACATCGGCATCGACAAGTCTGGTGAGCGCCGATTCCATCGAAGTCACGCTGCCGCTGAACACATTGTGGGCGGATCGTTACGACATCGAGCACCTCAACCTGATCAAGCCGACACTCGATCTCGATGCGCTAGACGCCTGGTCGAACGCGCGACCGCCCTCGACAGCAGCACTGCCGGATGTGCGCTTTTCGCTGCATATCGACGATGGCACCATTACCGCGGATGGCAAGCCCGTTGCGCAAGGCGTGACGCTGGATTTCGCCAGCGCCGGCGACGTGAGCGCATGGCTCACGCAGATTCGCGCGCAAGCGAATGTCGGCGCACTCATTCCACCGCTGAACGGCAGCGCCGATGCGTCCGTCCTTCAAATCGGCTCGACGCGCCTTGAAGGCGTGCATGTCGACGTGCGCGACGACCGCGATATATCTTCCGCAAAACCGTGAACGCCCAATCGATCGATCCCGGCGTGCATGGAGACTTCGCCGACGAACTTCTCGCGTGGTACGACCTGCATGGGCGCAAGGACCTGCCCTGGCAAAAACAACGCAATGCGTATCGTGTCTGGCTCAGCGAAGTGATGCTGCAGCAAACCCAGGTGCGCACGGTGATCGCCTACTTCGAGCGCTTCGTCGAAGC
>JBDSNK010000105.1:0-4455 GCA_039915385.1 Dokdonella sp. | reverse complement strand
CACGCTCAATGGCTGGGGCAAGTCGACCGGCACCATTACCGCGGGCAGTTCCGTCATCCTTGGCTGGGAATATCGCAGTGCCGGCAGCGAAACCTGCACCGGCACAGTGAACGCGTCCGGCAGTCTGTTACTCGCCAACCACAGTACCTGGCGCAAGCCGCCCACGCCGGCCACGATCGAAGTATCCAATTTTGCATGGACCACGGACAGCTCGATCATCGTGTATCTGGTCGTCGACGATGGCGGCGGCATCGGCGGCCAGGTCCAGGCGCCGAACGCCACGTTAGACGGTTGGTTCGACGGCATCACCCTCGACGTGACCACCGATCTCATCTTCCGCGATGGATTCGACGGGTTCTGATGCGATGGTATCTATCCAAACCTCGAATCACATGGCGATGCGCATTGTGCGTGCGCGCGTGCGCCTACGCGTGATCGCTTTGCGCAGACATGGCAGGCGGCTACACTTTCGTGGCCCCTGTGAGGTTGCCATGTCAACGCCAATTCCGCCCACAGCGCATGCCGACCGACCTATCGGCGCAATGAATGAGCCATCAAGCATTTCCTTTGAGATGGTTTACGACCGTCTCAAAGTGCTTGCCAGCCGCCAGCTATCCGCCGGTATCGGCAATACACTTGATACGACGGCGCTGGTGCACGAGTTGTATTTGCGCATGGAGGGCGACAGAAACCTCACGTTCGAGCACTCCGCGCAATATTTCGCCTACGCAGCGCGGTCAATGCGGCATCTGCTGATCAATCGCGCCCGCGATCGCATGCGCCAGAAAGCCGGCGGTGATTGGGCGCGCATAACCATGAGCGCTGTCGACGACGCGACCCTTGCCGTGGCCAGTGCGGAGCAGGCGCTGGCGATCGATGAAGCTCTCACCCAGCTTGAGCAGACCGATCAACGCGCCGCTGGCGTTTTCGAGCTGCGCTATTTTGCCGGCTTGCCGCCAGAGCAGATAGGCGAAATTCTCGGGATTACGCGGCGCACGGCCGATCGCGACTGGCGATTTGCGCGCGCGTTTTTGCTTGCCGCACTTCGATAGCGGCCGACCCCGGCTGCGGTCGTGGCCAGGATGACGCACGTGAATCTCAGGAACGTGTCATGAGCAATTCGCCAAATCCGCGGGAGTTGTTCGAGTCTGCGCTGATCATCGAGCCATCCCTGCGCGCGGACTGGCTGTCCATGCACTGCGCCGATCCGGATCAGCGCACGGCGGTCGGACGCATGTTGGCAGCCGACGCTGCGGAAGGTGCCAACGCGATCGATCAATCGTTCAACGATCTACTTGCCCGGGTCGGCGACCCGGGTGTCGCCGTGCCACCGGTCGGTACGCGCATCGGGCCATTCCTGTTGCACGACAAACTTGGCGAGGGCGGTTCGTCGATCGTATTCCGGGCCACACGCGAACAAGCCGGGGTAAGTCAGCAGGTTGCGTTGAAACTGTTGCGCCGCAATCTGTATACGCACGATGAGCAGCGCCGCTTCCGTGACGAGCGACGGGCGTTGACCCAGCTTCAGCATCCCGGCATCGCGCGCCTGATCGAGGGTGGCATTACCGAATCCGGTACGCCGTATATCGCACTCGAACTGATCGAGGGCGAATCGATCGTCGAGCACGCGCGCAATCGCCAGCTCGATCTGCGCCACCGCTTGCGCTTGTTCATCGATGTCTGCCACGCAGTCGAAGCGGCGCATCGCGCCTTGATCGTGCATCGCGATCTGAAACCGTCAAACGTGTTGGTCACGGCGGACGGCGAGGTCAAACTTCTCGACTTCGGTATCGCCAAAATTCTCGATACCAACTTGGATGCCGATGGTACGCAAACCCAGCACGTGCTGATGACCCCCGCCTATGCCGCGCCAGAGCAGTTTGCGCATGGACAAATCACGACCGCCACCGATGTCTATGCGCTTGGCGTGATGCTCGGCGAACTGATTACCGGGCAGCGCCACGAACAAGGCGATTCGCGTACGCCATCCGCACAGGTCACCGACGACGGCGCAGTCGAGGCGCAGCTGGCATCGGCACGCGCGATGCGGCGGAAGCTGCGCGGCGATCTGGACAATATAGTGTTGAAGGCGACGGCCACTGAACCCGAGCGCCGCTATGCGTCGGCAGGTGCATTCGCCGACGATGTCGCACGCCACCTGGCCGGCCAGCCGGTCATCGCGCATCCGCCCTCGCGTGTCTACCGCGCGCGCAAGTTCGTGGCTCGCCATCGTGGCGCCGTCGCTACCACGATGGCATTCCTGCTCGCTATTTTCGCCGCACTCGGCGTGGCCGTCTGGCAAGGAAACGTCGCCCGTCATTCGTTGAAGCGTGCGAATGCGATGCGCGACTTCATGTTTTCGGCGTTCGCCCAAGCCGAACCGAGCGTGCCGCGCGAGGGACCGCCCCGCATTAACGAAGTGGTTAGCCAGGCGATCGCGACCGCGCGTGCCGATACGCAGATGAATCGCGAAGTTCGCACTGAACTCCTATCGCAGCTCGGTGCCGTGCTTGGTGGCCAAGGGCAACTTGTTCCAGCGCGCGAGACGTTGCAATGGAACTTCGATCAAGCTCGTCGCGACTTCGGCGATCAGGCTTTGCTGACCCTGGACGCGGGTCGCGAATTGGGCGCTTCGATGATCCTGAGCGGCGATTTCAAGGAGGCGCGAGCGCTTATCGACGATTTGCTCAAGCAGGTTGCCGGTCGCGATGCCTTGCTTGAAATGAAGGTTCGTCTGGATTCGGCAAACCTTGCTACCAAGCAACACGAGCGACGGCGCGCGCTTGAAGATGCCGCAATTGCCATGCAATTGGCGCGTCGGATCGGTTCGACGACCGCACTGGAGATGGCGCTGGACGACTACGGCAACGTGCAACTGTCGAGCGGAGAAATCGCCGGCGCCATCACCACCTATAACGAGCTTCTGGTTCAGCGCGAACACCGCTTTGGCTCGATGCATATCGACGTAGCCTCAGCGCATGGAGAACTCTCGCGCGCATATCGACGCAGCGGTGATATAGCCGCCGCCGAGACCCACATCCGGCAGGCGCTTGCCATCGATGCTGCGGTATTGCCGAAGGACCACTGGCGAAAGGCCAATCACTTGAATGCACTCATGTTCGTTCTGATCAAACAACGCGACTATCGCGGTGCGCTGGACGCAGCAACGGAAGGCCTGCGGATCAACCGGCTCGTCAACGGCGACGACAATCCGGAGGTCGCCAACGATCTCAACTCGGTCGGCATGCTGCGCGGATTCCTAGGCGATTATCAGGGTGCGTTGGAGCCGCTGCGCCAAGGGCTGCAAATCACAATCGCCAAGTGGGGACCCAAGCATTTTGAGTCGGCGTTGGCGCACGCCAACTATGGTGCAGCGCTTGCGAAAGCCGGGAGTGTGGCTGCCGGTGAAGCCGAGATCACCCAGGCCATTACGATCCACGAGGCAGACGCCGAACCGGATTTCGATATGCAGGCAACAGCCTGGGAAAAACTTGCGCGACTGCGCCTGGATCGCCGCGAACCGGCGAGCGCCTTTGCCGCGATCACGCATATCGACACGCTCGTCGCAAAGCTCGCCGAGCCAGGAGCGCACTGGGACGGGCGCGCCGACACTTTGCGGGCGACAGCGCTACTGCAACAAGGGGAAACGCAACAAGCGCAGGAAATGCTGCAGGCCGCGCACGAGACCCTGCAGAAATCCGCCAATGCCGATGCCGAATTGTCGGTCGAGGTGGCTTTGTTGCGCGCGCGCGCCGCACAAGGGGGCGACCCCACGGTTGCGGCGACTTTGACGAAAGAAGCGCGGGCAGCACTCGCCGTCCTGCGCAATCCGGCGGAACGCCTAGTTGAGATTAACGCGGCGCTGACAGGATCTACAGTCGCGCCAGGTGACTGACAATCATTGAGAACTGCGGCGATGGCGACGCGATTTTCTGCGATGGCTTCGACGTCAATTACGGCAATCGATGGCTCGAGAATCAAATGCTGTCGAAACCGTCCATGAAGATATAGTCCGGCTCCGTCTGCAACTCGTAAGCTCCGATGTCCACGATGCCGAGGGCGACGCGCGGGTTGCCGTCGAGATCGAAAACACCGTAGCCGCCGGGCGGCGAAACGTAGCCCGCATTGTACAACTGCGTGACTGGCAGCAAGTGATGGTTGGTCGCGCTGACGAAGTGCGGATTGACACCGAGATTTCCGCTGCTTCCGGGGCCGGGCGTCACATTGAGCACATCGACATCGTTGTTCAACATGAGCGGCATGATCGGGATATTCTGCGCGAACTCGTTGCCTCCATTTCCCCACAGGATATTGTTGGCCAGCGAGCTGTGCGCGGCGGATTGGGGTGACAGGAAGAGCGCACCCGAAGACGAGGAGGTCGTGTCGAACGTATTGTCAGCGATCGTATTGTTGTTGATGTAGAAGGTCACGTCGGTGGCGCCGACGGCGAGATCG
>JBDSNK010000049.1:0-4446 GCA_039915385.1 Dokdonella sp. | reverse complement strand
GGAAGGACACGTTCAGGATATGCACCTGATCCGGCAGGATGTGTTTCTTGAACTGGTCCTGGAACACCATGATGGTGTCGAAGGCGAGCGAACCGCAGATCAGTGCTGACATCGAAGGATTCCGTAGGGCGCGCGGCGGGGTGATGGGCGGATGCCGTGCAAACCGGCGAAGCTTAACCGACTGGCGCGCCTGACCGTAGCAGGCAACCCCGTTTTCGAGCCCGGGCGCTAACGCCAGACAGACCGGGATTCGCTGTACAGGTGTGTCCAACTGCGCCGGAGACCGCGAATACCGTCGCCAAACACGGGTTTTTTAACCTGTTCGTCCTTGTTCGCACGTGCGTTACTGTTAAACTCGCGCACTTTTCCCGCACCCACTTCAAGGCTCGCGCCTCGCTCATGTTCAAAGGTTTACGCGGTCTCTTTTCCAACGATCTCTCGATCGACCTCGGCACAGCCAACACGCTGATCTATGTGCGTGGTCAGGGCATCGTGCTGAACGAACCCTCAGTGGTCGCCATCCGCCAGGACCGTGGTCCGGGCGGCCCGCGCTCGGTCGCGGCCGTCGGCGGCGACGCCAAGAAGATGCTCGGCCGTACGCCGGCCGCGATCGTCACGATCCGGCCGATGAAGGATGGCGTCATCGCCGACTTCACGATGACCGAGGAAATGCTCAAGCAATTCATCAAGAAGGTGCACAAGGCGCGCATGTTTCGCCCGAGCCCGCGCGTGCTGGTCTGCGTGCCCTGCGGCTCGACCCAGGTCGAGCGCCGCGCGATCAAGGAATCGGCGGAATCTGCGGGAGCCCGGGATGTGTACCTGATCGAGGAACCGATGGCCGCCGCGATTGGCGCCGGCATTCCGGTGCACGAGGCACGCGGCTCGATGGTGCTCGATATCGGCGGCGGCACTTCGGAAGTTGCAGTCATCTCGCTCAACGGCATCGTGTATTCGCAGTCGGTGCGTATCGGTGGCGACCGTTTCGACGAGGCGATCATCAACTACGTGCGCCGAAACCACGGCACCTTGATTGGCGAATCGACCGCCGAACGCATCAAGTTCGAGGTCGGCTGCGCGTTTCCGCAGTCGGAAGTGCGCGAGATCGAAGTGTCCGGCCGCAACCTCGCCGAGGGTGTGCCGCGCATGTTCACGATCAACTCGAACGAAATTCTCGAGGCGCTGCACGAACCGTTGTCCGGCATTGTCAGCGCGGTTCGCAGCGCGCTCGAGCAGACCCCGCCGGAGTTGTGCTCGGACGTCGCCGAACGCGGCATCGTGCTGACTGGCGGCGGCGCCCTGCTGCGCGACATCGATCGCCTGATCTCGGAAGAGACCGGCCTGCACGTTCACGTGGCGGACGATCCGCTGACCTGCGTCGCCCGCGGTGGCGGTCGCGCGCTCGAACTCATCGACCTGCACGGCAGCGATTTTTTCGCGCCGGAGTAGCTGAGTAGCCGGGATTCGGGATTAGAGATTCGGGATTCGTAAAATCAAAAGCAGCGCCCTGCTTGAACGCCGCTCTTACGAAGGCCCAATCCCGAATCCCGAATCTCGCCCTCCAATGTCCATCGCCCGCACCGACAACGCCACCCTGTTTGCCGAAGGCACGGTCAGCACGCTGCGGCTGATCGTCTATCTCGCGACCGCAGTCGGGTTGATGGTGCTCGATCATCGCGGCAGCTACCTCGAACTCTTGCGCCACACTGGCAGTGCCGTGGTCGAGCCGGTCTATCGCATCGCTGCATTTCCGGCCGACGTCGCTCGCGCGACGCGGGCCGCAGTTGCAACTCAGGATCGCCTGGCCAGCGAGAACCGAGAGCTACGTGAACAACTGCTGTTGGCACAGGCGCGCCTGAACCGCCTCGACACCCTTGTCGCACAGAACGCACGCCTCAAGGGCCTGCTCGACGCGCAGAAAAACCTCGGGCTCACGGTGCAGTTTGCGCACCTCATCGATGTCGACCCCGACCCGTTCCGACATCGCATCGTGCTTGATGTCGGCGCCAACCAGGGTGTTGGCGTCGGTCAGCCAGTCATCGATGCGCATGGCGTGATGGGCCAGATCGTCGAAGCTTTGCCGAACACCGCGGTCGCGATGCTTATCACCGATCCAACCCATGCGATCCCGGTCGTCGTCGAGCGCACCGGCTTGCGCACGATCGCCCATGGCAGCGGTGCGATCGATCGCCTGGAGCTGCCCAATATCCCGATGAGCGCGGACGTGAAAGTCGGTGACAAGCTCCTGACGTCCGGTCTGGGCGGACGATTTCCGGCGGGGTTTCCGGTCGGCGAAATCCGTTCGGTGAAAAACGACAGCAGCGGAATGTTCAACGCCGCGATTGCGCGACCGTCCGCCGCGCTTGATCGCAGCGGAGAAGTGCTGCTGCTGCGCGATCAGCCGCAACCCTATGGACCGCCCGCTCCGTCGGCAGAGTTCGGCCCGCCCGCTGCGCTCGCCACGTCCGCAGCCAGGGACAAGCCGGAGCCGACACCATGAGCCGTTCGCGCGCGCAGGGATGGCTGTTCGGCGGCAGTCTCGCCGTCGCCTTCGTGTTGCAGCTGATGCCGTTGCCGTTGCAGCTGTCGCCGCTGAAACCTTACTGGATCGCCCTCGTGCTGATTTACTGGGCGATTGAATTGCCCGAACGCGTCGGTCTCGGGTTCGCCTTCCTGCTCGGCGCAGCGGGCGATGTATTGACCGGCGAGTTGCTCGGCGAGCAGGCGTTGCGCCTGGTCGTACTCACCTTCATCGTGCTGCGTTTTCGCGCGCGCTTGCGCTTCTTTCCGGTCTGGCAGCAGTCCGTGGCGGTGCTTGGGCTGCTGCTCAACGATCGCGTCGTCACCTTGATGGTGCACGGTTTTTCCGGCGAGGCGATGCCGCCCGCTGCGTTCTGGCTCGCGCCGCTGATCGGCATGCTCATGTGGCCGTTCGTGTTCCTGCTATTCGACGATCTGCGCACGCGACTGCGCGCGAGCGACTGAACCGATGCGACGTCCGATCCGCGTCCGCACGCGTGGCCGCTTCAAGCCGCTGAAGGAAGGTCGTCACGAGGCGGCCCTGTTTCGCCGACGTGCGCTGGCCGGATTCCTCATCATCGTTGCCTGCCTGATCGCATTGAGCGTGCGATTCCGCTTCCTGCAGATCAGCCAGCACGATGAATTCAGCGCGCGCTCGGAAGCCAATCGCGTGCTGACCCGTCCGCTCGCGCCAGCGCGCGGATTGATCTACGACCGCAACGGCGTGCTGCTGGCCGAGAACGTCGCGGCATTCCGACTCGAAGTCACACCCGAGCAGGTCAAGGACATGTCGGGGATGCTGACCCGGCTCGGTTCGATCGTGCCGCTCAGCGACGACGACATCAGCCGCTTCGATGCGTTGCGCAAGAGCAAGCGCTCCTACCAGGGCGTACCCCTCCGACTGAAACTGTCGGAAGAGGAAATCGCGAAATTCTCGATCAATCGCTGGGCGTTTCCAGGGGTTGATGTGGTGCCGTATCTGACCCGCTCGTATCCGCTCGGCGCGGAATTCGCGCATACGGTCGGCTATGTCGGTCGCATCGATACCGATGATCTCACCAGGCTCGACAAGAGCGACTACGCCGGTACCACGCATATTGGCAAGACGGGCATCGAGCGCTACTACGAGGATCGCCTGCATGGCGAGGTAGGCTACGAGAAAGTCGAAGTCAACGCCGATCATCGCCCGCTGCGCACACTGCCCGACCGACGCAACCCGGTGCCGGGCGAGAATTTGCACCTGAGCATTGACGCGTATCTGCAGCAAGCTGCGGAAGCCGCGTTCGCAGGACGCGCGGGTGCGGCGGTTGCAATCGACCCGCGCAACGGCGAAGTGCTGGCGATGGTCAGCGTGCCGAGTTTCGATGCGAACCCGTTCGTCAACGGCATTGCCGGCGCCGACTACGCGGCCCTGCTCAGCGCATCGGACAAACCACTGCTCAATCGCATCCTGCGCGGCGGCTACGCGCCCGGTTCAACGATGAAACCCTTCGTCGGTCTCGGTGGTCTCGAACTCGGCTTGCGTCGCCCCTCGGACACCGTGTTGTCGACCGGCGAATTCCACATTCCGGGCCAGGCACGCGGCTATCGCGACGACGTGCGCGGCGGCCAGGGTCGCGTCGATCTGGTGCAGGCAATCGCGCAGTCGGTGAACACGTATTTCTATTCGCTCGCCTACGACATGGGCATCAACCGCTTCAGCGGCTGGATGGGCAAGTTCGGATTCGGCAAACCAACCGGCATCGACCTGGTCGGCGAAGGCGGCGGCGTATTGCCGTCGCAGGAGTGGAAACGCGGACGCTTCAACCAACCGTGGTACCCCGGCGAGACGGTGATAGCGGGCATCGGCCAGGGCTACTGGGTGGTCACGCCGTTGCAGCTCGCGCACGCAGTGGCGACCCTGTCCAATCGCGGCGTGCCATACACACC
>JBDSNK010000022.1:0-10535 GCA_039915385.1 Dokdonella sp. | reverse complement strand
CGTGAAGGGGCGCGTGCGGTTGCAACGCTTCCAGCCACTGCTTCCACGGCCCGAGCTGCGGCCCGGCCGGCGGTGCGATTTCGACCGCGGGATTGGCCCAGCCGCCGCGCAGCACATACAGCGCGGTCGCGGCAACGTGCTTGCATTCGAACTCGACCGGGCAGGTACAGTAACTGTCGAGCTGGACACGCGCACCTTCACCAATCAGTCGCACGCCGGCAACATAGGGATGCGGCGCGCTGCCCTTGACCTTGCCGATCAAGGCGCCCTCGCCCTTGCCCGGTTCGTAGTGGGTGGCGAGCACGCGTCCGCGGCGCACATAGTCGGCGCCTTTCTCGAGTGTGCGCTTGTCCATCAGCGACGCGAGCCGGCGAGACAACAATTGTCGGAAGGTGATCTCGTCCACGAGGCATGTACGGTCGAAGGCAACTTTTGATGGTGCCTTGCCGGATGCCTGCGCGTCCAGCGTTCTTCCAGAAATTCAGGCGGCCAAGTGTGTCAGCGCGCGCGTCAGCACGGTACTCGCATCGGCCGCTATCGCGCGAAACTCGACGGATATGCGCGTATCGTCGACGACGCGACGCCAGAACACCTGGGCCATGCGCGCGGCATCGAGCCAGTCGACTTTGTGCTCGGGTGTCGGCATCGTGATCTCGTAGCGACGTTCGACGATCTCGCCGCTGTTGGCAGGGCGAAAACGCATCGGCAGCATGTCGTAGGTCGGAGCCAACCGCAGCGGACGTTCGTCGGCGAGTTGCAAGCCCGCATTGCCCAGATGCATGTCGGTGTTGGCGATCAGCGCGCCATACCAGGAGAACAGGCGCAGACGGCGCGCATCATCTGCATCGAGCCAGCCATCGCGTTGCAACTGTGGTGCAAGACGCCACCAGTCAATGCGGCCATCGCCATAGAACGCCGCGTCCAGCGCTAACAGCGAAACAAAGCCGCGGCGACCACGCGCTGGCGTGCGGTCGAAGCGCGTTGACTGCAGGAACATGCGGTTGTCGGCCTCAAGCGTTTCGCTGCGCGCAGCCGGCAGATGGTGCTCGTGCAGAACCTCACACGCATGATGTTCGCAGATCAGCAGATCCGCCCAGCGTCTTCCGCCGGGCGTATTGATACGGTCGCTGAACTTGACGATGACCCGTGTGTCGCTGTCCCTCCCGCGCAGGGAAACCGCAAACTTCGCCTGCTCGCCGCCCGCTGAAGAACCGACCTCCTCGCCGCGCAGGGCCGCGTCGGCGAGTTGCGGGTAGCGCACCGTGCGTTGTTCGATCGGTAT
Source organism: Dokdonella sp. (assembly GCA_039915385.1). Taxonomy (GTDB): domain Bacteria; phylum Pseudomonadota; class Gammaproteobacteria; order Xanthomonadales; family Rhodanobacteraceae; genus Dokdonella_A. Next base: position 9,253 of record JBDSNK010000022.1, on the reverse strand, counting down.
GCTGCCGGTCGGGACAAGGATTTCCTGCAACGCGCGTTGCAGCGACGCCTCACCGAGCACGAGATCTCCGGGCGCGTCGTCGCCATGCCGGAGCAGACCGAGTACGACATCGTCGACGCGCCATCGCAGCAGATCTCCGGGTGCATCGATGTCGGCAGCAACGCGACGCGCAAACGCTCGGCCAAGGAATCCCTGCGGGCGCTGATCGTCGAGGAACCACGGCAGACCCGGGAACAAGCCGGATGCCAGCTCGTCATGCAGGAAGGCCGGACGCGAACCGGTGGAGGCGAAGTAGTACTCGTCGCGCTGCAGCGCATGCAGCTGACCGAGCGTCTGCGGCTTGCCGTCTGCGTCGATGCGGTACAGCGGCCAGTGACTGCCCGCGCGTGCGATTTCGCGCATGAGTGCGTAGCGCGATGCTCGCGCACGTCCGATGTGCACGATGCGAGGGTCCGACAGCAGACGCGAAACGGTGGGTTGGCTGATGCCGAGTTCGGTCGCAATCGCAACAGCCGGCTGCGCGCCGCGGATGCGCAGCAGGGTTTGCAGTTGCATGAAGCGGACATCGCTCATGGGAGAGATTGAATAGCTTAATGAATAGATAGTCAAGAGTTGCGATCCCGCACCCATCATCGGGCGTGGATTCAACTCATTGAATTTTATTCACTTAAAAGCCATAGATTGAGCGACGAACAGTCAGCTCGCCTGGTAACTCGGGGAATATTGAATAGATTTATCCAGGCTTTGCGCACCAGGTCACGCGGCCGCCCGCTCCGCTAGCGGATTGCGCCACGCACTCAACAGGTCGTCCTGACGCTTCATCGCATCGGCATGATGACGTTCCTTGACGTGACCGTAGCCACGGATGTGCTCCGGCACCGAGGCAATGTCGACGGCGAGCGCATGGTTGTCGGCGTTCAAGCCGAGCAGCAATTCATCCAGCGTCTTGCGGTAGTCGACGATCAGCTGACGCTCCATCTTGCGCTCGGCGGTGTAACCAAACACGTCGAGCGCACTGCCGCGCAGGCCGCGCAGTTTTGCCAGCAGCCTGAATGCACTGAATACCCAGGTGCCGTACTCGGCCTTGCGCAAGTTGCCTTCGGCATCCTTCTTCGCGAACAGCGGCGGCGCAAGATTGAAATGCAGCTTGAAGTCGCCGTCGAAGGTTTCGCGGATGCGCTTCTCGAAATCGCCACTGGTGTAGAGGCGCGCGACTTCGTATTCGTCCTTGTAGGCCATGAGCTTGAATGCGTAACGCGCGACGGCTTCGGTCAGCGAGGTAAAACCCGGTGCCTTCTGTTGCTCGGCCGCGCGCACCTTGTCGACTACAGCCTTATATTGCTGCGCATACGCGGTGTTCTGGTAGTCGGTCAGGAACGTAATGCGCCGTGCGATCTGCTCGTCCAACGTTGCGCTGAGCGTCGCATCGTCGAGCGCAGCCGCATCGCCTGTCAATGTCGCGCTGGCAGCGCGGCGCACCGGCAGCGCCAGCGGAATCGCGCCGGAGGGCAGATGTGGATTCGGAAGTCCCGCCGCCTTGCGCACCGCAACGATGTCGTACGCAGCCATGCGGCCCCAGTTGAACGCGGTCTTGTTCATCTCGATCGCGGCGCCGTTGAGCTCGATCGCGCGCATCAGCGCATCGTGCGAAACCGGCACCCAACCCTTCTGCCAAGCATAGCCGAGCATGAAGAGATTGGCCGCGATGGTGTCGCCAAGCAGTGCGGTCGCAAGCGCCGTTGCGTCGACAAGCTCGGGCTTGTCGCCGCCGAGTGCCGTGGTCACCGCATCGACGATCTGCTGCGCAGGGAACTGCAGGTCCGGCTTCATCGTGAACGTGCCGGGCATGGCCTCGTAGCTGTTCAACACGACGTGCGAACGTTGTGCGCGAATCTTCGACAGCGCCCAGTAGTCATTGACGACGACCATGTCGCAACCGAGCACAAGGTCCGCTTCGCCGGCCGCGATGCGCACGGCATTGATGTTGTCCGGCGTCTTCGCGATACGCAGATGGCAAGTGACCGCGCCACCCTTCTGCGCGAGGCCAGTCTGGTCGAGCACCGTGCTGCCCTTGCCTTCCAGATGTGCGGCCATGCCGATCAATGCACCGATCGTGACCACGCCGGTGCCACCGATGCCGGTAACGAGGATATTCCACGGCTGCGCGAGGTCACTGGCAAAAGCCGGCAGCGGCAGCGTCGAGAAATCGACGTCCGCCTTGCCTTTCTTCTTCTTCAGCGAACCGCCGACAACCGAAACGAAGCTCGGGCAGAAGCCCTTCACGCAGGAGTAATCCTTGTTGCAACCGCTCTGATCGATTTCGCGCTTGCGCCCGTACTCAGTCTCTTTCGGCAGCACTGACACGCAGAACGATTTCTCGCCGCAATCGCCGCAGCCTTCGCACACGAGCGAATTGATGAAGATGCGCTTGTTCGGATCGACCATCTTGCCGCGCTTGCGCCGGCGACGCTTTTCGGTCGCGCAGGTCTGGTCGTAGATCAGCACGCTGGTGCCCGGAATCTCGCGCATGCGTTTCTGCACAGCGTCGAGTTCGTCGCGATGGATGAATTCCACGCCACTCGGGAAGATTTCCGGCTGCGACCATTTCGCAATGTCATCGCTGACGACGATGATCGCCTTGACGCCTTCGGCGCGCATCTGGTGCGCGATGTCCGGCACCGTGAGCGTGCCGTCGACCGGCTGGCCGCCCGTCATCGCAACCGCATCGTTGTAGAGGATCTTGTAGGTGATGTTGACCTTGGCCGCGATCGCCTGGCGGATCGCGAGCGAGCCGGAATGGAAATACGTGCCGTCGCCCAGATTCTGGAACACGTGTTTGGTTTCGGTGAACGGCGCCTGGCCGCACCAGGTCGTGCCTTCGCCGCCCATCTGGGTGAAGGTATCGGTGCGCCGGTCCATCCAGGTCACCATATAGTGGCAACCGATGCCGCCGAGCGCGCGCGAACCTTCCGGCACGTTGGTCGAGGTGTTGTGCGGACAGCCGGAACAGTAGTGCGCGGCGCGCGGGAAATTCGCGCGCGGCAGCGTGAGTTCGTGTTCCTTCGCTTCGATCCAGGCGACGCGCGCGCGAATCGTTTCGTTGTTGAAGAAGCGCGACAGGCGCTTGGCGATCACCAGCGCGATCATCGCCGGGGTCAATTCGTTCGTCGACGGCAGGATCCAGTTGCCGTCCTCATCGTACTTGCCGACGATGTGCGGACGCCGCGCCTCGTCCCAGTTGTACATGTATTCCTTCATCTGCGATTCGATGAAGGAGCGCTTTTCCTCGACCACGACGATGTCTTCGAGACCGCGCGCGAAGTCGCGGATGCCGACCGGCTCCAGCGGCCAGGTCATGCCGATCTTGTACACGCGGATGCCGATCTCGCGCGCATCGCTCTCGCTGATGCCGAGATATTCGAGCGCCTGCAGCACATCAAGATAACTCTTGCCGGTCGTGACGATGCCCAGGCGCGCATTCGGCGAATCGATCACGACCTTGTCGATCTTGTTCACACGCGCAAACGCGGTTGCCGCCAGCACCGCGTACTGGTGCAGGCGCATTTCCTGGTTCAGCGGCGGATCCGGCCAGCGGATGTTGAGACCACCTGCGGGCAGGTCGAAATCCTCGGGCAACAGGATGTCGAGCTGGTGCGGATTGACGTTGACGCTTGCACTCGACTCCACCGTTTCGGCGATGGTCTTGAAGCCGACCCAGCGACCGGTGAAGCGACTCATCGCCCAACCGAGCATGCCCATGTCGAGGATGTCCTGCACACCGGCAGGATTGAGGATCGGCATCATAGCCGAGACGAATTCGAGTTCCGAGCCGTGCGGCAGCGTCGACGAGCGACACGCATGATCATCCGCCGCCAAAGCCAGTACACCACCAAACTTCCCGGTGCCCGCCGCATTTGCGTGCTTGAAAACGTCGCCGCAGCGATCGACGCCGGGGCCCTTGCCGTACCACATCGAGAACACGCCGTCGTACTTCGCACCTGGAAACAGATTTGCCTGCTGCGTGCCCCACACCATCGTCGCACCGAGGTCTTCGTTGAGACCGGGCTGGAATTCGATGCTGGAGGCTTTCAGATGCTTCTTCGCCTTCCACAACTCGAGGTCGAAGCCGCCGAGTGGTGAACCCCGATAGCCGGAAATGAAACCCGCCGTGTTGATGCCGGCCGCGCGATCGCGCATCTGCTGCATCAGCGGCAATCGAACCAGGGCCTGCACGCCTGACAGATAGATGCGGCCTTCGGCGCGCGTGTATTTGTGTTCGAGCGTGTAGTCGCGGTCGATGGAGGGGGTGAGCTGGATGGCGGGCGTGGACATGGCGTTGCCGGAGGTCGGGTAAACGACCAATTGTAGCAGCGCCGCCGCGATCGCCCCCGATTGCCCATACGTACTGGCCCGGTTGCGGTCGCGACGTGGCAAAATGCACGGAGTGCTCGCGCACTTCCCGTCCCCGCCACGAGAGTCCCATGAGCGAGAAGATTTATCCCGACGCGCGTACGGCGTTGGCCGGCCTGATTGAAGACGGCCAGACCCTGGCGGTCGGTGGCTTCGGCCTGTGTGGCATCCCCGAAGCGCTGATCGCCGCGTTGCGCGATACCGGCAAGAAGGGACTGACGGTCGTTTCCAACAATGCCGGCGTCGACGGTTTCGGCCTCGGCCTGCTGCTGGAAACGCGCCAGATCAGCAAGATGATTTCCTCTTACGTCGGCGAGAACAAGGAGTTCGAGCGCCAGTTTCTCGCCGGTGAACTGCAACTGGAATTCACGCCGCAGGGCACGCTCGCCGAGCGCCTGCGCGCGGGCGGCGCCGGCATCCCGGCGTTCTTCACCAAGACCGGCTATGGCACCGTAGTCGCCGATGGCAAGGAAACGCGTCAATTCGATGGCGAATGGTTCGTGATGGAGCGCGGCATCCGCGCCGACGTGTCGCTGGTCAAGGCGTGGAAGGCGGACAAGTCCGGCAACCTCGTGTTCCGCAAGACCGCGCGAAATTTCAATCCGATGGCGGCAACGGCAGGCGCCGTGTGCGTCGCCGAAGTCGAGCAACTGGTCGAAGTCGGCGCGATCGATCCCGATCAGGTGCATCTGCCAGGCATCTACGTCGACCGTATCGTCGTCAATGCAACGCCGGAAAAACGCATCGAACAACGCACGGTGAGCAAATAATCATGGCCTGGACCCGCGATGAAATGGCGCAGCGCGCCGCCGGTGAACTGCGTGACGGTTACTACGTGAACCTCGGCATCGGCTTGCCGACCCTGGTCGCGAACTACATACCCGAGGGCATGGATGTCTGGCTGCAGAGCGAGAACGGCCTGCTCGGCATCGATCGCTTCCCGCACGAAGACGAAGTCGACGCGGATCTCATCAACGCCGGCAAGCAGACCATCACCGCACGCAAGGGCGCGGCATTCTTCTCCAGTGCCGATTCGTTCGCGATGATCCGCGGCGGCCACATCAACTTGTCCATCCTCGGCGCCATGCAAGTGTCCGGCGAAGGTGACCTCGCCAACTGGATGATCCCCGGCAAGATGGTCAAGGGCATGGGCGGCGCGATGGATCTGGTCGCCGGCGTCAAGCGCGTCGTGGTGTTGATGGAACACACGGCCAAGGGCGACGTGCACAAGATTCTGCCGAGTTGCACGCTGCCGCTGACCGGCGTGCGTTGCGTGCACCGGATCATCACCGAGCTTGGCGTGTTCGACACGGGGGTCGATGGCTTGCGCGTGGTCGAATTCGCGCCGGGTGTGGAGCTTGCCGAAGTGCAGGCGAAGACGGGCGTGCCGGTTCTCGCCTGATTGCTGCGTTCGCTCGACGAGAGCGAACGTCGCCATCGTTTCGATTTACCCGATTGACCGCGATTCAAGCCTGCGGTTTGGCCCGGAACGGAAACGCCTGCTGCGCGCGCCAGCCATCGGGCATGTAGTCGCCTACCACGCCGTAGCCCGCGGGAAAGGGCTTGTTCGCGGGCACCTTGACCGCGGTGCCGAACAGGTAATCGAGGAACGAGTAGTGCGCCGCATAGTTGCGGTCGATCGCCTCGTCGTCGGCCGAGTGATGCCAGTGATGGAAGTCCGGCGTCACGATCAGGTACTTCAATGGACCCCAGGGCAGGTGCACGTTCGCGTGGTTGAACACGGCCTGGAATCCGACGATGAGGATGTAGGCGTTGATCACGCCTTCGCGGAAGCCGAGCACGAACAGAGGCGCCAGTACGAGCACACGCGTCACGATGATCTCGAGCACGTGCTGACGCGACCCGGCGAGCCAGTCCATCGTCTTCGTGCTGTGGTGCACGGCGTGGAATTTCCACAGAAACGGCACCTCGTGATAGGCGCGATGCGTCCAGTACTGCGCCAGATCCGCAACGAGGATGCACAGCAGCAATTGCGGCACAAACCAGATGCCCTGGATCGCGAGCTGGAAGTCGTGATTCACCAGCCAGCCGAACGCGTGATGGATCGCGAAGTTCACCGTGAGCAGGATCAGGCCGACGAGGAAATGGTTCACCGCGAAATGCTTGAGGTCGGTCTGCCATTCGTGGCGGAACACCGCCTGGCCCTTGTACAGCGGGAATAACTTCTCGATCACAACGAAAATAACGGTTGAACCGAGCAGGTCGAGGATGAACCAGTCGAGACCGATGTAGGGCGTGTGATCGGGAAAGTCGCCGACCGGCACACGTGAACCGCCGAACGCCACCGCAGCGATCACCAGCGCGAACGCAACGAGATTGAGATTGCGGCGCACGCCGAGCACGAGGTTGGCGAGTGAAAGTCCCCCCGCGACCAGCAACGCAACGAACATCGCCTGGCGCAGCACATCGACCGAGTACTGATGGCGCAGTTCGGGCGTCGTCAGGTACTGCGGGAAATGGAACGCGAGTACGCCGAGCAGGCACAGAAAACCGAGCGACAGCGCGAGGATCGTCGCGATCATGCCTTGACCGAACGTCAATCCGCCGCTGCTTGCGAGCAAGTTGGCGGTGTCATCGACCGTCGATCGAACGACCTCCGAATGCGCTTTCAGCGCATCGCCGATGCGGTAAGGCGTGCGGCTGACGGATGGATTGGACATCACACTCCTTCGCAACAGCGCGCTTCGCCGCAACAGCGGCAGCATCGAACACGATTCTAGACCAATGGCCCGGAGTGCGATCGATTCGGACGTATCGGAGCACGGCGCGAGCACAACACGGACATCGCCAGCAGGCCAAGCGCTACAACCAGCGTCGCCAGACCCGTGTTTGTCGACGCGGGCACGGCCTGCGTAGCGCCTCCGCCGCCGGGACTGCCGCCGAAGACCGAGTCCGCCACCAGCAACGGGCCATTCGCGTACGTGCCGACGTCAAATGAAAGGGTGGTCGGCAATGACCCATCGAGTCGGAAGCCGGTCGCGGTCGTGGCAGGATGATGGCAGCCGATGTCACAGAAATCGAAGGTGATGCCGAGTCGTAGCAGATCCTGACCCAGCGCCTGCAGGCTTCCCACTTCTCCGTCCGAAGGAAAATGAGCCAGTGTGCTGAGAGCCCCCGTGGCCGACACTGCGTAGATGAACTGCTCGAACGGCTGTTGCATCGAAGGTCCAGCGGCGATTGCCGACAAAACGACAGTGCCGCGTATCCCGATCAACGCTTCGACCGCAAACACGTCGTGCGGCAATTCGACGTAGTCGAAGAGCGGCAATCCGGAAGGCAGGCTATAGGCCCTGATGTACGGCGAAGCGACGACGACACGCGTTGCGTCCGCATCCACGAGGGTCAGCCCAGACGTGTCGTAGGGAAAATCGAAACTCGTTTGCCGGGTCGGATCGTCGAGATCCAGCACGAACAGCGCGATTGCGCCGGAGGCGACGCCATCGACATGTCGCCGTGCGATGAAGCTCAGCCAGCGTCCGTTTTCGCTGATTCCGGGGGAGGAGTTGTAGGGATCGATGTGCAAGGTCTCCGGCGTCTGCGTCCATTGACCGCTTTCGGTATCGAACCAGTTCATGCCGCCGAATATCAGCACCGGCGCGCGTGGATGCACCGCGCTTTCCGTCGAAAGCTCCCGGTTGCCCGCGAAAGCCGGCCACGTGTGACGCAGCGTGAAGCCCGGCAGGTCGTAGACATAAAGCGTCGCCCTCTCATCCCACAGATAGAGGCGCGAACCATCGGCACTGACGGCCGCCTTGCGCGTCGCAGGCAATTCGCGGTGGACACCGAGCGATTGCATTGACGGCACGCGATACAGATGCACGCCGTCGTAGGTCAGGTCGCCGTTGTGCGACGGCGTTTCGATCCACTCGGGAACCAGCGCGACCGCGGCGCCGGCCATTGACGGTAAAAGCAGGAAAAACGCGACGAGGATGCGCCCGACCATTCCATGAACCATCATGCGCTTCCCTATCGTCGGCAACGACAAGCACCATACCAAACGACGATGACGAACGTGACGCCCTCGGCGGGTCGATACGCCGCCGACGTTACCTACAAGCATGCCGGACGCTTCAAGCGACCGGCCTCGGTGCTTCAGGCCATCTGCAACTCGCGGGTCGACGCAGCCGCCTCCAACGCAAACTGCCGCACGATCGAAGCGGCCGCTTCGCGCCCGTCATGCACCGCGCGCACGACGAGATCGGCGCCGCGCACGTTGTCGCCGCCGGCGAACACGCGCGGGTTTGTGGTCTGGAACGCCATGCGGCCGACGCCTCCGACGACGATGCGGCCACTCGAGTCGCGTTCGATGTTTGCAGAGACGCACCAGTCCGGCGGACTCGGTCGGAAACCGAACGCGACGATCACGACATCGGCATCGAGGGTCTCTTCGCTGCCGTCGACGTGCTCGGGGTGTGCACGACCTTTGCCGGCCGCGACGAGTCGCGTCTCGACCACGCGCAAGCCCGTCACCCGATCCTCGCCGAGCACAGCCAGCGGCTGGCGGTTGAACAGGAAGCGCACGCCCTCTTCGCATGCATTTTTCACTTCGCGGCGCGAGCCCGGCATGTTCGTTTCGTCGCGCCGATAGACGCAGGTGACCGAGGCCGCACCGAGACGGATCGCGGTGCGATTGCAATCCATGCCGGTGTCGCCGCCGCCGAGCACCACGACGCGCTTGCCGCGCAGGTCGAGTTGCGGATGCGGAGTCGAGGTTTCATCGAGCAGCCGGCGCGCGTTTGCGACGAGAAACGGCAGTGCGGGCAACACACCGGGCAGGCGATCGCCGGGAAGATTTGCGGGGACCTCGCGATAGGCGCCTGTG
>JBDSNK010000283.1:0-6813 GCA_039915385.1 Dokdonella sp. | reverse complement strand
GACGGAAATAGACGATGAAGCGTATAGCTGCCCTGTTCCTGCTTGCCTTTTTTGCCGCACAGAACGCTTCGGCATTCGATACCTTCACGATCTCCGACATCCGCGTCGAAGGTCTGTCGCGCATCGCTCCCGGCACGGTGTTCACCTATTTGCCGGTCGAGAAAGGCGACTCGCTGACCGCCACTCGCGCGGACCAGGCAATCCGCGCGCTGTACAAGACCGGTTTCTTCAATGACGTCCAGCTCAGCCGTCAGGGCGACATCCTCGTCGTCACGGTGAAGGAGCGCCCGCAGATCACCAAGATCGCGATCCGCGGCAACAAGGACCTCAAGGAAGAAGACCTGCTCAAGGGCCTCAAGGGCATCGGCCTGGCCGAAGGCGAAGCGTTCGACGACCTCAAGCTCAATGAAGTGCAAGGCGAACTGATCCGCCAGTACTACAATCGCGGCAAATACAACGTGTCGGTGAAGACCTCCAAGGTCAACCTCGACCGCAACCGCGTCGAAATCGCGATCAACATTGCCGAAGGCAAGGCAGCACAGATCAAGCACCTCAACGTGGTCGGCAACACCGTTTACACCGACAAGCAGATCAGCACCGATTTCGAGTCGAGCACGTCGAACTGGAAGTCCTGGTACTCCAAGGACGACCAGTACTCGCGCGAGAAACTCTCCGGCGACCTGGAAAAGTTGCAGTCCTACTATATGGACCGTGGTTACGCCGACTTCGCCGTCGACTCGACCCAGGTCGGCATCAGTCCGGACAAGCGCAAGATGTACATCACCGCGAACATCAAGGAAGGCGAGGTCTACAAGGTCAATGACGTCAAGTTGACCGGCGCCTTGATTCTCAAGGAAGAAGACCTGCACAAGCTGATCCAGCTCAATCCCGGTGACGTCTTCTCGCGCAAGAAGGTCGAGCAGTCGGTCGATGCGATCACCTCCGCACTGTCGAACATCGGCTATGCCTTCGCCGAGGTACAGCCGATTCCGACAATCGACAAGGACACGCGCGAGGTCGGCCTCAATTTCTTCATCAATCCCGGCAAGCGCGTCTACGTGCGCCATGTCATCTTCAAGGGCAACCAGCATACCGAGGACGAAGTCGTCCGCCGCGAGATGCGTCAGCTCGAAGGCGCCTGGTATTCCCAGGCCGCGATCGATCGCTCGAAGATTCGCCTGCAGCGACTGGGTTTCTTCAAGACCGTCAATATCGACACACCCAAGGTACCGGGCACCGACGACCAGGTCGATCTGACGATTGCAGTGGAAGAGCAGAACTCCGGCCAGTTCCAGTTCGGCCTGGGTTATTCCCAGGTGCAGGGCGTTATCGCAAGCATCAGCGTCACCCAGAACAACTTTTTCGGCACCGGCGACCGCGTGTCGGTCACTGCACAGCAGAGCTCGGCGATCAAGCGCTACCAGCTGTCCTACTTCGAGCCCTACCTGACCGATGACGGCATTGGCATCGGCTACGACATTCAGCATACGGAACTGGACTCCAGCCAGCAGAACATCGCCAGCTACCTGACCAATACCGACGCATTCGATATCTACTTGGGCCTTCCGATCGGCGAGTCTGACTCGGTCAACGCGCAGCTGGGCGTCAGCAAAACCGGCATCTCGACGGTTGCCGGCCTTACGCCGGACCGAATCGTCGACTACATCGATAACCTTGGCCATCACACTTTCCATGCATGGAACATGCAACTGTCCTGGTCGCACGACACGCGCAACCGCTACTGGAACCCGACTCGCGGTTCTTTGCAGACGGTTTCGCTCGACGTCACCCTGCCCGGATCGACGGTCGAGTACTACAAGCTCAGTTACCGCTTCGGTCAGTACCTGCGCATCAGCGATGCGCTGACGTTTTACGGGCACTTCAACCTGGGCTACGGCGATACCTACAACGATCCCAAGAGCGTGCTGGCAACGACGCACCCGCATTACCTGTCCGATATCGGCGGCCTGCCGTTCTTTGAGAATTTCTACGCCGGTGGCGTGACCGACGTGCGCGGCTTCCGCGACAACACTCTGGGTCCCTACGACGTGCTCAACCCGTTGACGTGCCCGTCGACGTCCAAAGACTGTCGCCTGCCGATCGGTGGTTCGTTCAAGACCACTGCCTCGGCTGAAATCATCGTGCCTACTCCGTTCGTCAAGGAGAACAACGACAGCACCCGCGTATCGCTGTTCCTCGACGTCGGCAACGTGTTCCGCAACAAGCTGTGCAACAGCGCCGTCACCAATTGCCGACAGTTCAATACCTGGAGTCTCGACCAGCTGCGCGCATCGACTGGCATCTCGTTCACGTGGCGTGCGCCAGTCGGCCCGATCGTGATCAATCTGGCCAAACCGCTGCGCAAGAAGGAAGGCGACGCTACGGAAGTGATCCAGTTCACCTTCGGCAATACGTTCTGAAGCAACGCGGAGAGGGAGACCGCGAATAGCGTCTTGGGCAGCGAGGAGACGCCGGGTGACGCAGCACGCAAGACCACGAAACCTGATCCGCGCACTGCTGATGTTGGCGCTGGCACTGGCGAGTTTCGCCGCAGCGCAGACGCCTTTGCCGACGCGGATTGGCTACGTGGACATGAAACGCCTGCTCGACAATGCGCCGCAGGTTGTCGCGGGGCGGCAGAAACTCGAACGTGAATTCGCCGCACGCGATGCGGCACTTAAGGCGGACGAGAAACGAGCCAGCGATCTGCGCGAGCGCCAGGCAGTCACTGGCGCGGCCTCGGCCAAGGTCGACTCTGCCGCGCTGCAACGCGAGATCGATGCACTGGATCGTGCAATCAAGCGCAACCGCGACGCGTTGCGCGCCGACCTCAAGACGCGCAGCGACCAGGAGCTTGACCGCAGCTGGCGCGAAATCAACGATGCCGTCGTCGAGTTCGCGCGCGAGCAGAGTTTCGATCTGATCGTGCCCAGCCCGGTCGTCTACGCGAGTCCGAAAGTCGACGTGACCGAACAAATCCTCGAACGCCTGCGACGTCGTCCCGCCAAGAGCGCCACACCGTGAGCGCATTTGCCTGCACACTTGCCGATATCGCTGCACGCTTCGCGCTCCCGTTGCGCGGCGATGCAGCCCTGAAGATCCACGGCGTCGCCACCCTGGCCAATGCGGGGCCAGGCCAGATCGGCTTTCTTGCGAACCCGCGCTATCGCTCCCAGCTGGCCGACACCCGGGCCAGCGCCGTGGTGCTGCGCGCGGAAGATGCCGACGCCCATACGGGCACCTGCCTGATCGCGCCCGATCCCTACGTCGCCTTCGCGCGGATCGCGACGCTGTTCGAACGCCAGCCCGCCTACGCCGCCGGCGTGCATGCGAGTGCGGTCGTCTCACCCACTGCGAAGATCGCCGCGAGCGCGAGCATCGGCCCGCTGTGCGTCGTCGAGGACGGCGCCAGCATCGGCGACGGTGCGATCCTCGGTCCGCACTGCGTGGTCGGGCGCGACTGTACCGTTGGGGCGCAGTCGCGCCTGGTCGCGCGCGTAACCCTGGTGCAGGACGTACATCTCGGCCAGCGCGTGCTGATTCATCCCGGCGCCGTGCTCGGTGCCGATGGCTTCGGACTCGCCTTCGAAAGTGACCACTGGATCAAAGTGCCGCAACTGGGCGGTGTGCGCGTCGGCGACGATTGCGAAATCGGCGCGAACACGACGATCGACCGCGGCGCGCTCGGCGATACCGTGCTGGAAGAAGACGTGCGCCTGGACAACCAGATCCAGGTCGCACACAACGTGACCATCGGCGCGCACTCGGCCATGGCCGGCTGTTCGGCGGTCGCTGGCAGCACGACGGTCGGACGCTACTGCCTGATTGGCGGCGGCGCTGGCATACTGGGTCATTTGAGCATCGCCGACCGCGTCACCGTGCACGCCATGAGTCTGGTCACGCACTCGATCCGCGAGGCCGGCGAATACACCTCGGGCACGCCGATCCAGCCCAATCGGCAATGGCGACGCAACGCGGCCCGCTACAAGCATCTGGACGAGATCGCACGCCGCGTCGATGCGATCGAAAAGGAAACCAAGTCATGACCGAACCCTCCCCGTCTTTTCATCTGCCAATCGGCGTCGAACAGATCGCGGCGCTGCTGCCGCATCGCTATCCGTTCCTGCTGCTTGATCGCGTGACCGCGCTTGAGAAGGGCAAGCAGATTACCGCCCTCAAGAACGTAACGGTCAACGAACCGTTCTTCCAGGGTCACTTCCCGGGCCACCCGGTGATGCCCGGCGTGCTCATCGTCGAAGCGATGGCACAAGCGGCCGGCGTACTGGTCAAGCTGTCGGAAAGCGACGATCTGGCCAAGGTCAAGGTGTTCTATCTGGTCAAAGTTGACAAGGCGCGCTTCAATCGCGTCGTCGTGCCCGGCGACCAGTTGCGCCTGGAAGTCGTGCACAAGCGTTCCATGCGCAACATGAGCCTGTTCTGGGCCCAGGCCTTCGTCGACGACAAAGTCGCCGCAGAAGCCGAAATCCTCTGCGCGGGGGTTGCCAACTGATGATCCACGTCACGGCCCTGATCGATCCGTCCGCGAAGATCGGTGCCGATGTCAGCATCGGTGCTTACAGCATCGTCGGCGCCGGCGTCGAGATCGGCGATCGCACCTGGATCGGGCCGCATGTGGTCATCGAAGGGACCACGCGCATTGGCTGTGACAACCGCATCTTCCAGTTCGCCTCGATCGGCGCCGAACCGCAGGACAAGAAATTCCACGGCGAACGCAGCGAGCTGGTGATCGGCGATCGCAATGTGATCCGCGAGTTCACCACGTTGAACCGTGGGACCGGTGACGGCGGCAGCACCACGCGGGTCGGCGACGACAACTGGATCATGGCCTACGTGCACATCGCACACGATTGCCAGGTCGGCAACCAGGTCGTATTCGCCAACAACGCAACCCTTGCCGGCCACGTCGAGGTCGGCGATTTCGTGATACTCGGCGGCTTCACAGGCATCCACCAGTTCTGCAAGATCGGCGCGCACGCGTTTGCCGGCATGGGCAGTCTCGTCAATGCCGACGTACCGCCATTCGTGATCGTCGCCGGCAACTACGCAAAGCCGCGCGGCATCAACAGCGAAGGACTCAAGCGACGCGGCTTCGACGCGACGCGCATCGCCGCGATCAAGCGCGCGTACCGCACCGTCTACGTCGCGCGCACGCCTCTCGCCGAAGCGCGCAGCAAGCTCGCCGAGCAGGCGCAGGACAGTAGCGACGTCGCAGATTTGCTTGCCTTCATCGAACGCAGTGAACGATCGCTGGTGCGCTGAAGTGCCGGGAATGGAGAATGGTGAATGGGGAATCGGACAAGCGATAGCGCACGCAATTTCGTGTCGCCTGCGCAGGTGAACGCGTGAACACCGCGAGGCCCTCATCTGTCCATTCGCGATTTCCGAACGCTTCACAACAGCCGAAGGCTGCTATTCCCGATTCCCCGCTTTTCGTCCTCGTCGCCGGCGAAGCCTCCGGTGATCTGCTGGGCGCTGGCCTGATCGCCGAACTGCGCGCACGCTTTCCGAAAGCACAATTCGCCGGCATCGGTGGGCCGCGCATGATCGACGCGGGTTTCGATGCGTGGTATCCGGCCGAGAAGCTCAGCGTGATGGGGCTGGTCGAGGTGCTGCGGCATCTGCCGGAACTACTCGCGATCCGGCGCGATGTCGCACGCCGTGCGCTCGCATCTCGACCCGCTGCGTTCATCGGCATCGACGCGCCCGATTTCAACCTCGGCCTCGAACGCAAGCTCAAGCGCGCCGGCCTCAAGACCGTGCACTACGTGAGTCCGTCGGTATGGGCTTGGCGGGAAAAGCGCGCTGCAAAGATCGGGCGCAGCGCCGATCGCGTGCTGTGCCTGTTTCCAATGGAGCCGCCGATCTATGCACGCCATGGCGTCGACGCGCGTTTCGTCGGGCATCCGCTGGCCGATGCATTTGCCCTCGAACCCGATCGCGCTGCTGCTCGTGCCACGCTCGGATTACCCATGGACGCCCCCGTGCTCGCGCTCCTGCCCGGCAGCCGCCTCGGCGAAATCGCCAGGCTCGGCCCCGACTTCATAGCTGCCGCGCGACTGCTGCGCGAACAGATCCCCGACCTGCACGTGATCGCGCCCATGGCGAATGAAGCGTGTCGTGATGCATTCGCAAGCCTGCTTGCGAAGGCGGGAATCGGGAATCGGGAAAACCAGCTTTCGGCTGTTGTGAAGCTTTCGGGAATGGTTGATCGCGAGTCGATAGCCGGAACGGCTTTGCCCATTCCCGATTCCCGATTCTCGATTCCCGTGGGCGGAGCCCACCAAGTGATGATCGCTGCCGATGCGATCCTGCTTGCTTCCGGTACGGCAGCGCTTGAGGCGATGCTGGCGAAACGGCCCGTGGTCGTCGCCTACCGCCTCGCGCGGATGACCTATCTGATCGTCAAGAGCCTCGGCATGCTCAAGATCGAACGCTATGCACTGCCGAACGTGCTCGCCGGGCGCGACCTGGTACCGGAAATCATGCAGGACGCCTGCACACCCGAGTCGCTCGCTGCTGCGCTGCTGCCGGCACTGCACACGCGACGGGTGGATCCGACCTTGCTTGCCGAATATCGGCGCCTGCATCTCGAACTCCGCCGCGACGCGAGCAGCAGCGCAGCCGACGCGATCGCCGATCTGATCCGAACCCCGTCGACGCAGGCTTGAACACGCTGCATTGCGGATTGACGCCCGTCGCGCACATGCGCACGATGCGGCCTATGACCACTGCCGCATGAAAGCCCTGCTCACTTTTCTTCGCCGCCATACCGGCTTGCTGCGTGCATTCGCG
>JBDSNK010000249.1:0-8394 GCA_039915385.1 Dokdonella sp. | reverse complement strand
GGTCGCGCCATCGGGCCGCAGGATCACCAACTTGCCAGCCTGATAGGTGCTGACGACGAGGCAGCCGCCGAGTTGGCGCAGCAGATCGGGGAAGTTCGTCGTGTGGACGCTGGCCAGGACCTCGGCGATCGGCGCAGGGGCCGGCGAGGCGGGAGCGGCGGCGGGTTCGGCGCAGTAACTGCTGGCAGGAATGTCGTTGTGCATGGCCTGAGTGAATGATGCGGGCTGCGCCATCCTGCCGCATCCGCCGTGCGCCGTCACCTGCAGCTTATTTCAGGCGCGCGCCACGGAAGTAGTGCACGCGCACATCGAGACCGCGAGCGCCGCGTCCGATGTAGACGAAGCGAGGGTTGTGCCATTCGGCGCGACGCCCCACGTTGGCGAAACGCGTATTTTCCAGTTCCAGCAGCACGCCAATGCATGGAAATCCATGCTCGCGCGAATAGCCATCGAGCAACTTGCACGAGCGCTTCAGAAGCGCCATCACCAGTTTGCTCGAACGCCACGCCGCGCCAACGAACGTGCGCCAGTAATAGACCGGTTGGGCGAGTTGCGGCGGCGTGACCGCGATAGCCGTGCAGACTCCCGCAACTTCTCCCGCAGATGTCCGCGCGTACATGACGACCTGTGGCAAGCGCTGGTCCATCGCCGCATCGCTGTCGAGCGCCTTCTCGCGGCGCCAGAAGTCGCGGATGGCTGCGGCATCGTCCGCCCCAGCCTGTGGCCAGACGCAGACGAAATCGAATGCCTTGGCGGGTTCATTCGGTTCGTCTGCGAACGCCGCAGGGTCAACCACATCAGTATTCAAAAGACAGCTCCAGTTTCCGTCACTCCTGCACGATAACCCATGCATGAACAGGCTGCTGCGCTAGTCGCTGTTTCCAAAGTCCTACAGAATTACCTCGAAATCATTCCTGAAAATGCCGTCGGTCGACTCCACTGCGCCAATGTCTTCTGAACTGCCCCAGATGCGCGAAAATCCGATGCCGCGTTGGTCCACCGTTGCGCCTGAACTATTGTTTCCGGCGTCAATCGCGTAACTGTCGACGTTGGGCATATGCGTGAAGGTCGTACCCCCATTGTTTGCCAGTGGTCGCAGATGCGGATCGGTCAGCGTGAGCGTTCCTGCTGGGACCACCAGCGACGTCGTGCTGTAGATCAGGTTGTACGAGCCAGTCAGCGTCGTGCCGACATTGCCACCGATGTCGTTGGGCTGGGGACCAGTGCCCGTATCACTGGTGTTGTTGGAGATGATGGTGTTGTGCAGATCCACGATGGCGTCGTAGGCACTCACGCCAGAACCGTCGAGCGGATCGGCCGGAGTTCGAATAGAGGTATTGAACGCGATGGTCGAATCCTTGATGGAGGTGTCGACATTCCATATGACGATGCCGCCTGCTCCGTCCACGGTTGCTTCATTGCTACTGACGGTTGTGCTGAAGATGGCAGCGGGCGCCGTGACGTTCGCGCCGTTCTTGATCGATAGCGCGCCACTGTATGCCGAACTGTTGCCGGAAATCGTCGAGTTTCCGATCGTCACGTTGCCAGTGACATAAACGCCGCCGCCGTCCGCGCTCGCGCTGTTGTCGGACACCGTGCTGTACTTGAACAGAGTGCCACCGCCGGCAGTCCCGGACGAATCCAGTGATCCGACCTGCACGCCGCCACCGCTGCCTCTCACGGAACCAAGCGCAATGTTGTTCGCGATGACGGAGTTGGAGGCGACCAGTATCCCTGGCGTATAGACGCCGCCACCACGCGCCTCAAATACCGTCGAATGCGCGGCACTATCCGTTACCGCGCTGTTGGTGATCCCAACGCCCAACTTCGCGTAGATGGCCCCGCCGCGTACCGGCATGTCGACGTCGCTTGACGCTACGCCGCAGTACTTGGTCCAGCTGTTTTCCATGACGACGGTGCCACTCGAAAAGATACAACCGCCACTGGCATTGCCGCTCGCGCCGTCGCTGACGTACTTGCTGCCATGCGTGACGTCAAGGTCTTGCACGTGCAGCGTTCCATTGCCGATATGCCATAAAACGCGACTCGCACCAACGGCGTCGATGTCGAGATTGCCAAATCCCGGTCCCGCAAGGGTCAAGTTGTCTTGCCCGATTCCGATCGCACCGGTGGCCAGCGTTATCTTGCTGCAGGTGAGCGCCGTCATGTCGATGGTATCGCCGTCTGCAGCGGCATTGACAGCATCGCGCAAGCTGCCTGGACCCGCGTCGTCGCAGTTGGTGACGAGCACTGCGCTCGCGGGCACCGCAGGCGGCGTACGCAGCATCCGCCGCATCTGATTTGCGCGCACCTCATTGGCCTGCGTCGACAGTACTCCGCGCCGCCATGGCGCGAGTTGCGCGTCCAGATGCGCACCGGTGGAACCGGCCAGATGCGTGCTTGCCTGAGCAGGTACAAACAGGCTTGTTCCCACTCCCAGTGCCAATGCCAGACACGCTGGCAACGTCCTGATGCGCAATCGCGTGCGGGTTTTCTGGTTGCTTTGCATGCCTATTTCGTCCTTAGTTGACTCCCTGGGCGAATCGCTCAGGGTGAGGGTCTGTCCAAGGAAACACGGAACCGCGTCGAAACTAGACATTTCACACAGGAGGAAAGCGTCAGCGCTGCTTGAAAAAATTCAGGGTAGGGCGGAAAACGGGCAGCCACGCGCAAGCGTCGTTTGGATGCCGCGGCCGCGCGCCTCGAATCCCCTCGAGGGGCCGCTGTTGTTGGTGATCAGTCTGTTGCCTATGCTGACGCCGGTCTTGGCGTAGCTCGACCCGAAGCGCACGGGTGTGTCGATGTCGTTGGAGCCGGCGTCGCACTAGGCCGTCCGCGCCTTGCTCATCACGACGGAGCCTGGTGAAAGACGAAGGCGCCACCTGTCGTTGTGTGCGAGTGGATGCGACGTCGGCGGCAAATACTATGCACGCGTCGTGTGCAGCTTCGACCACCTGCCGGGCGTTATTGCGCGAGCGGTTGAGCGGAAAGGCGACGGGTTCGCGTTGCCGGCATCGACTGAGTCAGAGTCGCTCAAAGTTGTCGCACGAGCGCACCGATTTCTGGCGTGCGCGCGTACTAGAACAGCAGCGATGACATCTTGCGGCGATAGTTGCCGACCAATTCGGCATCATCGAGCACGTTGAACGCGGCAATCAGACGTTTTTTTGCCTGGCCGTCGTTCCACGCGCGATCGGCCTTGAGTACAGTGAGGAACTGTTCGAGCCCGCCCAGCGCGTCGCCTTGCATCAGCAGGCGCACGCCGAGCAGATCACGCGCGGCGAGGTCGGCGGGATCGCGGTCTATGCGTGCGATGAGTTCCGCGGCGGGTGGTGCATCGTGCGCGACGCGAGCGAGTTCGAGCTGGTTGCGCAAGCGCTTTGCGCGCTCGTCACTCTCGAGATTGGCCGGCAACGCATCAAGTTCAGCCTGCGCTGCGTCCACGTTGCCAACTCGCATCTGTGCCAGGGCGAGATCGAGTTTCAGTTCGGGCTTGTCCGGGTGCGCGGCGATATCTTGCTGGATTCGCCCAATCGCCTGTTCTGGTGTCTCGCTCACCACTTCCGCAGCAGTGGGTTCGTCGGCGGCAGCTGTGTTGGGTTGCACATGGCGTGATAGGAATTCGCGGATACCGCTTTCCGGCAACGCGCCGGTGAACGCATCGACGAGCTGACCTTCGCGGATCAGTACGACGGTGGGAATGCTGCGTACACCAAACGAAGCGGCGAGCGCCTGTTGCTTGTCGCAGTCGATCTTCGCCATCCTGATGGCGCCATGATAGTCGCCCACGACTTTTTCGAGCAGAGGTCCGAGGGTCTTGCACGGCTCGCACCAGGTCGCCCACAGATCGACCAGGATCGGTTGCGCGAAGGACGCATCGAGCACGTCGGCCTGGAAGTTGGTCTCTGTCGCATCGAAAACGTAGGGGGAGGGTGGCGTAGTGGACATGCGGGACTCCGGAATCTGGTCGATCCCAGATTGTGCCAGTGTTGCGTGGATGCAAGGCGTGTGAGTGGGCGAGCGAGCGCCCGCCCACTCCCTGCGTAACCGGGAATCTGACGTCGGATCAGGCCTGATCAGGCGCGAGCAGGTCGCGCTGGGTTAGGTCTGATTGTCGATCTGGTGCGCGGTTGCGAAATGATTCAATGCGATGTCGAGGTCGTTCACGTGGGTGGAAGCCGTCGCGAGATCGCGCGCGCGGGCCGCAGCTTCAATGTGCGTCGCGCACCTGTTGATTGCCGTTGCACCGACGAGCCCACTGGCTCCCTTGATGCGGTGCGATTCGCGCGCTACGGCGTCGGCGTCGTTGCCAGCGAGCGCGGCCTGCAATGCGCCGAGGTCCTGCCGAGTGCTTTGCACGAAGTCCTCGATCAGCTCCTGTTCCAGCGTCGTGTCGCCGCGAGTCAGTTCGGACAAGGTCATCGGACGCGTGCTTGAATCGGCCTGCCGTGCGTCGCGATCATCGCCTGAGACGGTGAATCCTGTTTGCATGCCGGCGAAACGGCTGAGCGGGAGATAGCGCTGCAAGGTACTTCCGAGCAGCGCGAGCGATGCCGGTTTGGCCAGGAAGTCGTCGATGCCGGCGGTGCGGCTGCGTTCGACTTCTTCCGTACTGACGTTGGCGCTCAGTGCAATAATCGGGGCGCGCGCATGCTTCTGCGATTGCTCCTCGGCACGAATGAGGGCGGCCAGGGAATGCCCGTCGCGACGCGGCATGTGCAGGTCGGTCAGCAACAGCGCGTAACGGCCGCTGCGCCATGCGTGCCAGCCGGCCTCACCGTCGGTCGCTGTCTCGCAGGCGTAACCGAGCTGGTTGAGCTGACGCGTGATCACTGCGCGGTTCGTCGGGTGATCGTCGACCAGCAAGATCAAACTGCCTTCGCGCGCGGCGTCGGCCACCTTAGGCGCTGTACGCGGAGCAACCAGGTTCGCCAGAGGCATCTTGCGCTCCAGCAACGCAGGATCAGCCAGTGGCAGTCGCACGATCAGACTGAACGTTGTGCCGCTGCCGATTGCACTTTCAAGCGTGATTTCGCCGCCCATCAATGCAGCCAGATGGCCGCAGATACTCAGCCCCAAGCCGGTGCTGTCCTGATGGCGTGCGCCGCCATCCAGGGTTTGCGCGAACGGCTGAAACAATCGCTCTCGATCTCCCGCGCTGATGCCGATACCGGTATCGCGCACGCGCAGTGCGATCAATTCGCGCTGCCCTTCACTGGCGAGTCGTTCCATCTGCACCTGTACTTCGCCGCGCTCGGTGAATTTCAATGCGTTGGAGAGGAAATTGCTCAGAATCTGGCGTAGACGCATCGCGTCGCCGAGATGCGCGGATCCGATGCGCGGGTCGATCATGCAATCGAGCTTGAGTGCCTTTGACGACGCGGTAGCGAGGAAGTTGTTGGTCGACGCGCGTACCAGTTCGCGCAGATCGATGGGTGCAGGATTGAGTTCGAGCTTGCCGGCTTCAATTTTCGAGAAATCAAGGATGTCGCCAATGATCTGCAGCAGGCTGCGTGCGGAGTTCTGCACAATCTCCACCTGCTCGCGCTGATCGCTGTCCAGTGGCGTCTGCGCCAGTAATTCGAGCATGCCGGCGACACCGACCATCGGCGTGCGGATCTCGTGGCTCATGGCCGCCAGGAACGAGGATTTCGCCTTGCTTGCCGCGTGCGCGCGCGCTTCGCTATCGAGCAGGCTGTTCTCGTAGGTCAGCAGGTCATGGCGCATCGCCAGCAACGCGGTGTGCACCTCGCCCAGTTCCCCTTCCGGGGTGTATCGGGTTGGCGCAACGAAATCGCGATCCCGAGCAAGCTGTGCAAGGCGCACAAGACTTTCCACACCGCTGTATATATTGCGCAGGATGCTGCGGCCGACGATCATGACCACGCTCAGCGTGATCAGGCTCAACACGATTCGCCACCAGTCGACCCTGCGCGCAGAGTCAATGTGCTCGCGTATTTCGCGTTCGGTGTCGAGCAGTTTCAGGTCGGCCAGGATCTTGAATCTGGATGTCACCGGATCGATCGCAGGATAGAGCTCGGTATCGGCGAAATTACCGAGTGCCCTGATGTCTTTCGAGAGCAGGATGTCGCGCAGCTTCTGTGCGGCGCGGTCGGCGCTGATGCGGGCCTTGGAGACCTCGTCAATTACTGCGTGCTGTTCCACTGGCAGACTGAATGCGAGCAGGCTTTTCCAGTCACGCTCGATGCCTGCTCGCGCAGCATCGACGACTTCGATGCCCTGATCCCAGCCCATGAGTTTATTGCGCACCCGGAAGGCGGTATCGACGATGTCCAATCCGTAGGCGTCTGAAATCGACTTGGTCAGACGCAACCCGGACAATGAATCGTCGCGCACCCTGCCGAGCGTGGCGATGTCCGCGCGCAAATTTATTTCATCGAGTACCAGCACCGTGAATCCGGTCAGCAGGAGCAGGCCGAACAACGCCTGCAACTGCATGCGAATGCTGAGCCATCGGCTGAGCGGATTCATGAAGGGTGAATGGATTCTGGTCGATGCCAGGCGGCAATACCGGCCAGCAGGTCCGCGCCGGGCAGCGCCGGACTGATCAGGAATCCCTGTGCCAACTGGCAACCCAGCTCGGCCAACATCTGCCAGTCCTCGACCGTTTCGACTCCTTCCGCGACGACTGTGAGCTGCAGCTTGCGGGCAAGATCCAGGCTGGTCTCGACCACCGCGCGCTTGCGTGGCTGACTGGATGCGGCGCTGACAAAGCCCTGGTCGATTTTCAATTCGGTGAACGGGATCTGCGACAACTGTGCCAGCGATGAATAGCCGGTGCCGAAATCGTCGATGGACAACCCGAATCCTTTCAAGCGCAATCGTGCGAGGACGTTGAGTGCGTGGCCGCCTTCGCTCATCACCGAACTCTCGGTGATTTCGAGGATCACGTCGCGCGGGCGCACGCCGTGATCAAGCACGATCTGCTGATAACGGTCGGCGATATCCACCTTGACCAGGCTCAGCATCGAAATGTTCACCGAGAGCTTCAACTCGGTGCCGGCTTCGGCCCAGCGATGTCGCCAGATGCAGGCGCGTTCGAGCATGCGCTCGGTCAGCGAATCGATCAGCCCTTCGCGTTCGAACACCGGAATGAACTGCGCCGGCGAGATCAGGTAGCCACGGGGGCGCCAGCGCGCAAGCGCCTCGACGCCGACCGCCTCGCCGGAACTGATCGCGACTTTGGGCTGGAAGTAGGGTTCGAATTCGTCAGCAGCGAGTCCCTGCACCAATGCATCACGCTGCACGTCGATGCGCGGTTCCGCTGCCGGTGGATCTTCCGTGGTGTGGAATCGGGCGAGCACGTCCGCCAGTTTCACCGTGGTCAGCGGTTTCTCGATGACGCCGAGCACGCGCAAGCCGTAGGCGCGCGCCATCGTCTGGACTGTGTTGAGCAGTGCCGGATCGAGCGCGCTGGTCAGTGCGACCGCGCGCGCGAGCTTTTGCGAAGCGACATGGCCGATGAACTCGATGCCGTCCATTTCCGGCAGGTCGAGATCAACCAGCACCACGTCAGGTGGCGTCGCGGCGCATTCAAGCAAGGCGAGGGCGGTACGGCCGTTTTCGGCCTGACTGACCTGCGCAAGACCCAGTTCGTCAAGCAATCGCAACGCGACACGGCGCTGGAACCCGTGGTCTTCCACGACCATGACCGAAAGCTCGGTGAATCGCATCGTGCCCTTGCCCCTGCGCAGGAAGCACGAGCGTACCCCAAGCCGGGCGCGCCCGGTAACCAGTTATGGATAAAAAGAAATCGGCATTGCGCAATGACGCCCCGTGCTGGGGCGCCTGCGTGTCGTTGACGTTCGAATCGCGGCGACTGCTCGCCGGTCGCGAGGATCAAAAACCTTGCAGTTCCTCGCCTTGCGCGCGAGACGGCGCTGCAGCGACGCTCACCGGCGGTGTGACCGGCACACCGTCCTGCTTGTAGACGACGCCTTCCTTCATCACGAAGCCGACGTGCTGCATCAGAGCAATGTTGTCGAGCGGATTGCCTTCGACCGCGATCACGTCGGCGAGCTTGCCCGCTTCGATGCTGCCGAGGTCCTTTGATTTCTTCAGCAGCTCAGCCGCGTGTGTCGTCGCTGCCTGCAGCACGAACATCGCCGGCATGCCGGCGTCGACCATGTACTGGAATTCCTTCGCGTTCTGGCCGTGCGGATAGACCGCGGCATCGGTACCGAACGCGATCTTCACGCCGGCCTTGTACACCTTGCCCGCGGTCGCCTGGATGATCGGGCCGACCAGCTTCGCCTTCGCGGCGATCTGCGCCGGGTAATAGCCGGGTATGTTTGCTTTCTCCTCGACGTATTTGCCGGCAATGATCGTCGGTACATACCAGGTGCCGTGTTCCTTCATCAGCTTCATGTCTTC
>JBDSNK010000235.1:0-5257 GCA_039915385.1 Dokdonella sp. | reverse complement strand
CGGTAGATGTCTTCGGCCGTGAAATGCTTGCCGTCCTGGCTGTCGAGGATCTCCAGGATCCGCATGCGCGGATGGGTGACCTTGAGGCCGGCTTTGCGCAGTTCGGTCGATTCCACCTTCATCCTCCTCATCCCTCCCTGGTGACCTTTTGACGGGCGGTTAACCTTGCAATTCAGAACGCTAGTGTATCATCCGGGATTCGCCGAACCTCTGGATTCCACCCGCATGCGTCTTCGCTGGCTTGCCCTCCTCGCCCTTAGTCCGCTCACCGGTTGCGGCATCATCTACAAGGTCGACGCCCAGCAGGGCAATCTGTTCGACAAGGCGACGGTCGACTCGCTCAAGCCCGGCATGAGCAAGCGCCAGGTGTTGCTGGTGATGGGTTCGCCGGCGGTGACCAGTCCGTTCGACCAGAATCGCTGGGACTACGTTTCTACGATCCGCCGCGGCCGCGGCAAGATGGCCTCGAAGGATCTGGTCCTGTATTTCAAGGACAACGCACTGGTCAAGATCGATGGCGATTATTTCCCGGAAGATCCGGAGCAGATGATCAAGGACGCGCGCAAGTACAAGCGCCAGTATCCGGACGAAAAACGCCCGGAAGACGACAAGAAGAAGAAGCAGGGCGGTCAGGGCTGATTGGCGCGACGCTTGTCTGAGACCCGTTTCGCGCGCAGTCGGCGCGATTCCTTCGGATCGGCCTTGAGCGGTCGGTAGAGTTCGACCCGATCGCCGTTTGCAAGCGTCGCCTCGCGTGCAACGGGCTTCGACCAGATACCGACGCCAAGCACGTCGGTATCGATTCCGAACTCGCGTTCAACTCCGGATGCCGCGATCGCCTCTTTGATGGTGGCATCCACGGCCAGATCGACCCGGCGCAGAAACTGGCGATCTGGCTCGGCGTAGGCGACCTCAACCGAAATCGAGGTGGATTGCAGCGGATCAGGCATACGCTTTGTTGGCCGCCGAGCAGAAATCGTCGACCATGCGGTTGGCGAGGCCCTGGAAGCCAAGACGCAGCGCCGACCCACCGAGCAAGCCGGCGTAATCGAAATCGAGCGCCAGCGCGATTCGGCAGCCATCATTTCCGAGCGCCTTGAACGTCCAGTCCCCTTCGAGCGCGCGCAGCGGCCCGTCGACGAGGTGCATGTGCAGGCGTTGTGGGCGTTCCAGCGTGTTAAGCGTAGTGAAGCTCTGGGTCAGGCCGGCAAAGCGCAGGTCGAGCCGCGCCGTCAGGGCGAGGTCTCCTTCACGCTCGAGTATCTGCGCCCCGGCGCACCAGCCAAAGCGCGTCGGGTATGCTTCAACGTCGTTGACCAGATCGAACATCCGCTCCGGCGTGTGCCGGACCAGAGCATGGCGTCGGATCTGTATCACCGGGATTTCACGCAGTCGTCACACATTCAAGCATTGTAACGGACATGGCAAAAGCAAAATCCAACGACAAGAAAAGCGGCGGCACGATCGCGCAGAACAAGCGCGCGCGCCACGAATACCATATCGACGAGCACTACGAGGCCGGCGTCGCTCTAGAAGGCTGGGAAGTCAAAAGCCTGCGCGCTGGTCGCGTCAATCTCAGCGAGTCGTACGCGATCGTCAGGAACAACGAAATCTTCCTGTCCGGCGCATCGATCCCGCCGTTGATCTCCGCGTCGACGCACGTGATCGCGAATGACCGACGCACACGCAAACTGCTGATGCATCGCGAGGAGATCGACAAGCTGATCGGCGCAGTGGAGCGCAAGGGCTACACCCTGATTCCGCTTGCGATGTACTGGAAAAACAATCGCGTGAAGATCGATCTCGGCGTCGCGCGCGGCAAGCAAGAGCACGACAAGCGCGACTCGGAAAAAGCCAAGGACTGGGGACGCGAAAAGCAGCGGGCGATGCGGGCGAAGAACAAAGCGGCGTGATGCACGCACGAGACCTCGCCCACGCAATAGCACGATGTCGATGAGGGCTTAAGCGCATGGTGAGCGACAAGCGTGGCGGAGGTTTTCTGGCGGTTTCGGCAAGACTTGCCGCGATTGTCTGCGCCGTAATGTTCAGTTGCACTGCCAAGGCACAGACGCCGCTGCCGAATCCGAATCTGAATTTGCGCACCAATGGTGCCGTTTATGCGATGGCCGCACAGGTGGGCGGCGCCTTGATTCTCGCCGGAACGTTTGACGAAGTCGACGGAACACCGCGCAACAACATGGCGCGGCTCAATCCGGATGGATCGCTGGATCTGACCTGGAATCCTCCGCCCAACAACGGGGCATCGGTGCTGACGAGTGGTCCCGACGGGTCGACCTATGTCAACACCACATTCCTGGGAAGCGGCGGCATCCTGGGAACGAGGTTTGCGAAACTGACCAAGGCAACTGGCGCGATCGACCCTGACTGGTCCGGCACATCGGATTTCGTTGCCGCCGCAACCTCGGACTCTGTCGACTCGCTGTACGCCGTATCAGCATCCTGCGATTGCGTCCGGAAGATCTCGATGACGAGCGGCGAGATCGACTTTGCATTTGGTGTATCCGCGTACCACATGGCCGCGATTGTTCGAAATGCTCGCGGCGCGCTCTATATTGCCGGCCACTTCGACAACGTCAGTGGCGTCCCACGCAACCGCATTGCCAAAGTGTCTGCAAGCGGGCAAGTGATTCAGACTTGGATCGCCAATCTTCCTGGCAGCGCCGATGACGCACCCACCGCATTGGCAACTGACCTCGCTGGAAACGTATACGTAGGCGGCCCTTTTGGCGTGGTCAAATTGGCGGGCAGCAATGGCGCTTCCATGCCGCAATGGCAGAACTCAACGGCAAACGTATCCACGCTCGCCCTCGCTGCTGATGGTTCCACGATTTTCGCTGGCGGTTCCTTCACCGAAATTGGTGGTCAGTCGCGCTTGAATGTCGCGCGTTTGTCGAGCCAGACCGGGCTTGCCGTTCCAGGCTGGAATGCATCGGCAAACAGCACGGTTTCCAGCTTGCTGCCCGTTTCCGGCAACAAGCTGTTTATTGGCGGGCAGTTCGATCATGTTGGCGATCAAGAACGCACCGGCATTGCAGCGCTGTCCGCGCAGGGCATCCCGATCGCACCTCTGGTTGAAACTCTCTCACGCGGACAGGTCGAGGCCGTCGCCGCACAACCCAACGGATCGGTCCTGGTCGGAGGCGATTTCCTACGCGCTGACGGGCTGCCCAGACGCAATATCCTCCGCCTGCTTGCCGACGGCACGCTGGATAAGGAATGGAATCCGTCACTCCCATTCAAGGTTGAGAGAATTGCGATTCACGACGATACGATGCTTTATGCATCTGGATGGGACCCCGCGGTTCTTCGCCATTCAATAGTCGCTCGCGTTGCGCATGGAGGCGTTGACGCAGGCTGGATCGCATACGTCGACTCATGGCTCAACTCGCTTGCTGTCGACGGCACCGGACGCGTCTACGTTGGCGGGGCGTTCAGCACAATCAACAATATCGCGAAGCGCTGGATCGCGAGGCTGTCGCCGTCAAATGGTGATCCGGACACTTGGGGTGCAACAGCGAACTCTACCGTCGCCGCGATCGCATTTGGACCCGCTAACGAAATTTACGCGGGGGGATTTTTCACGCAGATCGGCGGACAGTCGCGCCAAGGCATCGCTCGTCTTTCGCCGGTGTCGGGCGCTGCGGACATAAATTGGAATCCGGACATCAATGTCAACGGATACGTCTCCGCACTCGCCATCAACGCGCTAGGCGATCTATATGCAGGCGGGCAGTTCGGAAGGATAGGTGGGTAATCTCGCGCCTACATTGCGAAGCTCCACGCGGACGGCGCCGGCGCCGCGTTTGCGGGATGGAACGCGAACCTCACGGGAATGTCGGCCGCAAATTTCAAGTGGGAAAGCGTGTGGTCGATCGCACTCGATGCGAATGGGTCGGTCTATGCAAACGGTTATTTCTATGTAGACGACGGTTCGTTGTTTGAACGCTCGATCGCAAGGTTTTCGGGCGAGAACGGCTTGGCGGACAAGGACTGGCAACCGACGCCTTACGGCTATCGACACTACTCACTTGCGACCACATCCGATCGGCTTTACATCGGCAGTGACGATGCGAGCATCTGCGGTCAGACGCTCACCGCATTCGCCACCACGCTGCCCGATCGACTGTTCGCCGCTGACTTCGAGGCACCTTGGTACTAGGGGGTGTCGGTGATCAATACCCAGTCGGCACATACCCAAACCGAAGCATCTGCTCGCGATGGGCATCGATCACGCGCTGTGCCTGCTCGCGACTCAGTACTTCACGCCATTCGTTGATGCGCCCCTTCCGGAAGAAACGCCCGGCCTTGTCCGATGCCTCGACGAAGCCGTGCTTTTTCTCCATCGACGACAGACTCTGAAAGCCTGCGTGCTTGATCGCACGCTCGATGCGAACGCGGTCCTGCCCCAGACCGACCAGCTTGGCGATTTTCGTGAACGGCTTCAGTGGTTTTTCGATCAGGTCCTCATAACGCAACACGAGGATGCGATCGCTGGCGAGATCGGCCCAACCGCTCACGTGCAATGACCACGAACCAAGGATCTGGGTAACGAACAGCGCGTCGTTCGCTGTCGCAACGTTCTCGTTGCCCAGTCGGTCGATTGCCTCGTCGAGGCCGATGCCGAAGTGATGCGTCATGCTGACCGCGACATCGAGCGGATTGCGCACCACGTAGATTGCGCCCGCACTGACGGGCCAGTTGTGCAGCGCATGGCCGTTGAAGCTGCCGGTCATGTTGTGTGTCTTCACGAAACGCGTGCCTTGCGCGCGCGCCGCAATTGCGGCATGTACCTGCGGGCGCAGCACGGCAATCTCGTCGATGCTCATGCCTGCGCTGGATCGACCCGCCAGCGCTCCGAACAGATCCGGATTCGCATCGTCGTCGCAGTAATGCGACAGCTCGTTCAGAGAAACGGGGTCGAAACGATTGGCGACGAGGTTCGCCAGGAACGCGCGCAGCCAAGTATTGCCGGATTTAGGATACGAGGCGAGCCAGACGATGTTGCCCATGATGGGATAGCCGATGAACGAAAGCCGCGCATGCTAGGTGTGCGCGCACTCTGCGGCAAGCGCCACCCTTGCTTTCGCCTCCCGCTGTCCCCAATATGGCGTTTCCCCGGGGGCGACATGGTTTCGACGGGGGTTGCGAAGTAGCTTGGAGCATGCCGAGGGCGTCATCTTCCTCGTTAATCCGGTGGCAAAAAACCTAGACGCGAACGATAACGTCTACGCTCTGG
>JBDSNK010000327.1:0-10075 GCA_039915385.1 Dokdonella sp. | reverse complement strand
AAAAACTCAGCGACGAGTACAAGGAACTGCTGCACACGATCACCGGGCTCATCGAGATTCTGGAGAATCCGGACGTACTGCTGAAGATCATTCGCGACGAATTCGTCGCGCTGAAGGACCAGTACGGTGACGCGCGCCGCACCGCGATCCAGACGAGCCAGGAAGATCTCGACATCCTCGACCTGATCGAACCGGAAGACGTCGTCGTCACGCTCTCGCACACGGGTTATGCGAAGCGCCAACCGGCCAGCATCTATCGCTCGCAGCGTCGCGGTGGCAAGGGCCGGTCGGCGACGAACATGAAGGAAGAGGATTTCATCGAGAGGCTGTGGATTGCCAACACGCATGACATCCTGCTCGTATTCACCAGTGCCGGACGCGTGTTCTGGCTGAAAGTGTACAAGTTGCCGGATGCCGGTCCGAACGCGCGCGGCAAGCCGATCGTGAATCTGTTACCGCTTGAACCCGATGAAAAGGTGCAGGCCGTGCAGCCGGTGCGCGAGTTCAGCGAAGACCGTTTCGTATTCTTCGCGACGCGCAACGGCACGGTGAAGAAGACGCCGCTGACCGAGTTCGCATTCCAGCTGCAGCGAGGCAAGATCGCGATCGGACTCGATGAGGGCGACGCCCTGGTCGACGTGCAGATCACCGATGGTGCACGCGACATCCTGTTGTTCGCGTCAAACGGCAAGGCTGTGCGCTTCGACGAGAATTCGGTGCGCTCGATGGGCCGCACCGCCACCGGCGTGCGAGGCATGCGTCTGGCCGAAGGCGAGCAGGTCGTCAGCCTGATCGTCCGCGAAGGCGAGGACGATGTCCTCACCGCGACCGAACGCGGATTCGGAAAGCGCACGCCGCTGGTCGACTATCCGCGCAAGGGCCGTGGCACGCAGGGTGTGATTGCGATTCAGTGTTCCGAGCGCAACGGCGCGCTGATTGGAGCGGTCCAGCTTGGCGAAAGCCACGAGCTCATGCTGATCTCAAACCAGGGCACCCTCGTGCGCACACGTGCGAGCGAGATCGCGCTGGTGGGTCGCAACACGCAGGGCGTGACCCTGATTCGCCTGCCTGCTGACGAGGCATTGGTGGGGGTGGTCAAGGTTGATTCGCTCGGCGACGATGACGCCGCCGATGCGGCGTCTGTCGAAGCTGATTGTGCGCCGGATTCGCTGACGCCGAGCGAGTAGCGGCAGCGTGATCGTCAGCGACAGCAGCATCGTCGCTGACGTTCGCAGTGAGGGACTGTGGGAGCCACTGCCTGTGGGCGGCTTCAGGCGCGATGCTCTGGTCAGGGCTTACACCGAGCAACACCATCCCCACCCAACCCTCCCCTTGAAGGGGAGGGCAGAAGCATTTGTGCAAGCGGCTTCAGCCGCGATGCTTCGTACACCATCCCCACATAAATCCTCCGGCCCTCAGGCATAGCCTTCGGGCGTTCATCGGCATGCGGACCTATGCTCCACAAGCGCGCCTCTTCACCCCCTTGAAAAGGAGGGCTTGCAGACGGTGCAGTTGGGGTTGCTCTCTCCGTGCCAGAGCAAGCGAAAGCGATCAGCCGACCGCCGCGAGCATCGATTCCGCGCTGGATACCTTGAACTCGCCCGGCGCTTCGACGTGGAGTTGCTTTACAACCCCGTCTTCGGCGTACAACGCGAAACGCTTGCCGCGCATGCCCATACCATAGCGCGTCGCGTCCATCTCGAGCCCGAGGGCCTGCGAGAACGCGGCGTTGCCGTCAGCAAGCATCATGAGTCCGGCGGGCGCCTGTTGCGTCTTTGCCCACGCGTCCATCACGTATGCATCGTTGACCGCAATGCACGCGACGTCGACCCCTCGCTGACGGAACTGTTCGAAGTGCTCGACATAGCCTGGTAGATGGCGGGCCGAACAGGTGGGCGTGAAGGCGCCGGGCACGGAGAACAGAACCACTTTTTTGCCCGCGAAAATCTCGTCGGTCGAGATGGGTTGAACGCCGTCCCTGAGTACGTTCAGGGTCGCGCTGGGGATACGGTCGCCGATCTGGATGCTCATCGCAAATTCCTGCAGGAGTGAATCGGAATCATAACTGCGCCGACTTGGTCGCGTTGCGGCTCTTGAAGATCGCCTCCCTTGAAACTCGGTTTGGCGGACCTATTTTCCGCTCATCGCGGCGTTCTTGCCGCAGCCAAATGCGGAGAGACACATGTTCGTCACCCAACACAATCCCTGCTTCGTGCGCGCTCATACGCCGTCCCGCCATGTTCTGAACCATTTCTTCCGGCATGCCGCCGATGGCGTCGCGACCGAAGAGGCGCAGGCGTGGGTTCCGCGCGTTGACATCCGCGAGGAACCCACGCGTTTCGTGATCCTGGCCGACCTGCCCGGCGTCGATCTTGCCGACATCGAGATCCAAATGGAAAAGGGCGCCCTTTCCATGCGGGGTGAGCGCAAGGCGCCAGAGGTGGGCGAGGGTGTCGCTTCGACTCGAAGCGAGCGCCTGCATGGTCGTTTCGACCGCCGCTTCGCGCTGCCGGACAGCGCCGATGCCGATGGCATCAGCGCCATTGGTCGCAACGGCGTGATCGAGATATCGATTCCGAAGAAGCCCGAGACGACGCCGCGCCGCATCGTCATCAACGGCTGAGGAACACGCGTACGCTTATGCCGACGTGATGGCTTTGGTACGCTGCTCGCAATGGGCAGTGTGTCGGACAACGTGATCCCGGCCCGCGGCTGCGCAACCGCGGGCCGTTTTCGTTTTTGAAGTTTCGAGGTAGTGGATGGAGTTCAAGGATTATTACGAAATCCTCGGGGTCAAACCCGATGCAGCCGATGCCGAAATCAAGTCGACGTACCGACGGCTGGCGCGCAAGTTCCACCCGGACGTCAGCAAGGAAACGGGTGCCGAGGACAAGTTCAAGTCAATCAACGAAGCCTACGAGGCGTTGCGCGAGCCCGCCCGGCGCAAGGAGTACGACCAGATCCGTGCCGGCGGGTATCGCGGCGGAGACGAATTTCGCGGAGCACCGCCGAATTGGCGGCGCGAGGCTGGCAAAGATGGCGATGGCGACTACAGCGACTTCTTCGAGTCCTTGTTTGGCAATCGCGCCGGCGGTGGCCGCGCTGGTCCACGCCGCGGGCGCGACTTGCACGCACAGATCACCGTAGATCTCGTTACCGCGTATCACGGTGGTCGCGAACGCATCAGCCTGCGCGACGGCCAGGGCGAGCGCACGCTTGAGGTGAAGATTCCGGCGGGCATCATCTCCGGCCAGCAGGTACGGCTGGGTGGGCAAGGGTACCCAGGCACGCTTGGGGGTACCGCGGGAGATCTGATCCTTGAGGTCGGCTTGCGCGAAGACCCGCGTTTCCGACTCGAAGGAACCCATGTGCTGGTTACCCTTCCGGTGGCACCTTGGGAAGCGGCCCTCGGCGCAACCGTGACGGTGCCGACGCTCGGCGGCAATGTCGAGTTGCGCATACCGGAGGGTTCAGACGGCGGTCGCAAAATGCGTCTGCGTGGACGCGGCTGGCCTGGCAAGACGCCGGGCGATCAGATCGTCACGCTGGAAGTACGTGTGCCGAAAGCCGAGACCGATGCACAGCGCGCGGTCTACGAGGAAATGGCATCGTTGTTTGAATTCGATCCGCGCGCTTGAAGCGCGCGGATCGTCGCGTACGTGCGGGCTCAGGCGGCCGGCAGGTATTCCTTGATGACGCGCGTCAGTTCTGCGTCGTCGATCGGCTTGGTCACGTAGGCCTTGGCGCCTTGGCGCATCCCCCAGACGCGGTCGGTGTCCTGATCCTTGGTCGTAACAAGCACGATCGGGATATGACTTGTTTTCGGATCCTTCGCGATCGTTCGCGTTGCCTGGAACCCGTTGAGGTTCGGCATCACGACGTCCATGAGGATCAGGTCCGGCAATTCACGGCGCGCGACTTCGACACCGGCAGCACCATCCTCCGCGGTGAGGACCTGGTGGCCGAGCTTCTCGACGGTTCGTTGCATGCCGACCAGCTGCGACGGTGAGTCGTCGACAATCAGTACTCTGGACATTTCTTCGTTTCCCCTGTTGAAGGGCCCATTCTAGACTCGCTTCGCCGCTTGGGATAGCGCCGCTCAGCCGATTTTCACAACCGTGCGGCCGAGCGAGTTACCAGCGAGCATGGTATCGAAAACCACGGGAATGTCAGCAAGTCCGACCTCCCTGGCTGCTATTTTTTCCAGATGAGCCGGTTTCCAGTCGCCTGCGAGGTGTTCCCAGACCTGCTCGCGGATCGGCCGTGCGGTGCCGGCAGAGGCGATTCCGAGCAGGCTGAGCCCGCGAATGATGAACGGCATGACTGTCGTGGCGAGATCCGCCGATGCCGCAAGCCCGCAGCTGGCGATGTTGCCGTAGGGATGAATCACGCGGCTCAGACCGGCGAGCATGTCGCCGCCGACGTTGTCGATGGCACCCGCCCAGCGGGTTGTCTCCAGCGGCCGCTGGCCCCAATACAGGCCCGTGCGGGCAATGCACTGTTGGGCGCCAAGCCCGATCAGCCAGTCGAACTGCTCGACTTTGCCGGTGATCGCATGCGCCTCGAAGCCGGCACGGGTGAGAATGTCGATCGCAAGCGAGCCGACGCCGCCGGTTGCGCCCGTGACGACAATCGGCCCCATTTCGGGCGTCTGACCATTGCGCACCATCTGGAATAGCGACAGGGCCGCCGTGAAACCGGCTGTGCCGAGTGCCATCGATTCGCGCAAAGTCAGGCCGGCCGGCAGTGGAATCGTCCATTTCGATTCCAGCCGCACGCATTCGGCATAGCCGCCATCGCGCGTCTCCGAAAGCCCGCAGCCGGTGCACAGCACCTGGTCGCCTTCCTTGAATGCAGGATCGGTCGATGCAGCCACGTAGCCGGCGACATCGATGCCGCCGTTGAGCGGAAACTTGCGCAGGATTTTGCCTTTGCCAGTCCCGGCCAACGCGTCCTTGAAGTTGACTGATGAGTAGGCGACCTTGACCAGGACTTCGCCCGGCGAAAGCTCGTCGGCACGCATCTGCTCGATGCCGGCGCGATAGCCGTTGGCATCGCTGTGGATACGGAAGGCGTTGAATGAATTCGACATCGTCGTGTCCGTATCCCGTTGATTGCCTCGCGTCGACCTAGCGCCGAACGAGAGGTTGATCTAGTTCAATTCGCTTTGTGAATCGCGCGCTTGTCGACTGCCAGTGCCGCCTCGTGGACGGCTTCCGACAAGGTCGGGTGTGCATGGACGATGCGCGCCAGATCCTCGGCTGACCCCTTGAACTCCATCGCGACGACGCATTCGGCGACCAGCTCGGATACGTTCGCTCCAACCAGATGCGCGCCGAGTATGCGGTCGGTTTCGGCGTGAGCGATGATCTTCACGAAGCCGGCGGGTTCGTTCATCGCGACGGCGCGGCCGACGGCTGCGAACGGGAATGAACCGGTCTTGTAAGGAATATTCTCGGCCTTGCATTGCGCTTCAGTCTTGCCGACCCAGGCGATTTCCGGTTCCGTGTAAATGACCCACGGAATGGTGTCGAGATTCACGTGACCAGCCTTGCCGGCAATGATCTCGGCAACGGCCATACCTTCTTCGAAACCCTTGTGCGCGAGCATCGGACCGCGCACGCAATCGCCAACTGCCCAGACGCCTTCGACACCCGCCCAGCAATGCTCATCGACAACCACGCGGCCGCGTTCGTCGAGCTTGACGCCCGTGTCGTCGCCGAGGACGCCATCCGTGTAGGCGCGGCGGCCGACCGCGACGAGCAGTTTGTCGACCACGAGCTGCTTTTCGCCATCCTTGCCGGTATAGGTCAGCCGTACTTCATTGCCCTTGACCTCGGCCTTGGACAGCTTGGCGCCCAGTTCGATCTTGAGGCCCTGCTTGGCAAATTCGCGTGCGGCGGTTTTCGCGACATCGGCATCGGCGACGCCGAGAAAATCCGGCAACGCTTCAATTATCGTGACGTCGGCGCCAAGGCGTTTCCAGACGCTGCCAAGCTCGAGACCGATCACGCCGGCACCGATCACGCCAAGGCGCTTGGGTACGGCCGAAAAATCGAGTGCGCCGGCATTGTCGACGATATTTTCTCCGTCGAATTTTGCGAACGGCAATTCGATCGGCGTGGAGCCCGTCGCTATGATCACATTGGTCGCGGCGATCGTCTGCTTCGATCCATCCGGCGTGGTGATTTCGACCTGGCGCCCCTTCAGCAGCTTGCCCTTGCCCAGATACGACGTGATCTTGTTCGACTTGAACAACATCGCGACGCCGCCGGTGAACTGCTTGACGATCTTGTCCTTGCGGCCAACCATCGTGCCGACATCGATCTTCGCGTCCGTCACGCTGATACCGTGCACGCCGAAGCTGTGCTGGAGGTTCCAGAACTGCTTGGACGAATCGAGCATCGCCTTCGACGGAATGCAGCCGACGTTGAGACAGGTTCCGCCGAGTGCGGCCTTGCCGTCGGCACCAACCCACGAATCGACGCAGGCGGCCTTGAGCCCGAGTTGCGCGGCGCGGATCGCCGCGTGATAACCGGCGGGGCCGCCGCCGATGACGATGACGTCGAATTGTTCGCTCATTTCATTTGCTCACAACGGGAATGGGGAATAGAGAGTGGGGAATCGGAAGAGCGGAAATAATCGAGCTTTGCCGATTCCCTATTCCCCACTCCCGATTCCCGGATGTTGCCCGGCCTAAAGGCCGAGCAACATCCTTTGCGGATTCTCGAGCTGGTTCTTGATGTCGACGAGGAACAGCACTGCATCCTTGCCGTCGATGATGCGGTGGTCGTAGCTGATCGCGATGTACATCATCGGTGCTGCGATGACCTGGCCGTTCTCGACAATTGCACGTTCCTTGATCGTGTGCATGCCGAGGATCGCGCTCTGCGGGGGATTGACGATCGGCGTCGACAGCAACGATCCGAATGTGCCGCCATTGGTGACGGTGAAGGTGCCGCCTTGCAGGTCGTCGAGGGTCAATCCGCCTTCGCGAGCCTTCTTCGCATAGGTCGCGATCGATTTTTCGATGTCGGCAAAGCTCATGTTCTGCGCGTCGCGCAGCACCGGGGTGACCAGGCCCTTGTCGGTGGAAACGGCGACCGAGATGTCCTGATAGCCGTGGTAGATCACGTCGCTGCCGTCGACAGAGGCGTTGACGACGGGATAGCGCTTGAGTGCTTCACAGGCGGCCTTCACGAAGAAGCTCATATAGCCGAGCTTGATGCCGTTGGCTTTCTCGAACTGTTCGCCGAGCGCCTTGCGCATCGCCGCGACCTGCGTGAGATTGATCTCGTTGAACGAGGTCAGCATCGCGATCGAGTTCTTCGACAGCATCAGGCGTTCGGCGATCTTCGTGCGCATGCGCGTCATCGGCACCCGTTCTTCCGGACGTGCGCCCGGTGTCGGTTTTGCGGCAGGTGCGGCGGCCGCTGCAGGCGCCGGCTTGCCATCGCGCATGAAGTTGACGAGATCTTCCTTGGTCACACGGCCATCGCGTCCGGTAGCGGAGACGTCATTCGGATCGATCTTGTTTTCGGTAGCCACGCGCTGACCAGCGGGCGAGAGATCAGCCGATTTGCCAGACGAAGCGGGTGCGGCTGCAGGCGCTGCTGCGGCTTTCTCGACCTTGGCCAACTCTGCAGTCTTCAGCGTTGGCGCGGCAGCAACCGCACCTTCATCGAGGATCGCCAGTACTTGCTGACTTGTCACCGTCGCGCCGGTATCAAACTTGATTTCCGTGAGCACGCCGTCTGCCGGTGCCGGCACTTCGAGCACGACCTTGTCGGTTTCGAGATCGACCAGGTTTTCGTCGCGCTTCACCGCGTCGCCCGGTTTCTTGTGCCAAGTGGCAATCGTCGCGTCGGAAACGGATTCGGGCAGGACGGGAACTTTGATTTCAATCGACATGGTGGTGTCCTTGGTTTTGCGCTCATCCGTGAGCGCGAAGATCAAAAAGCGGCCATCGCGCCCGCACTATTCGGTATTTTTTGCACTCATCCCTGAGCGCGAAGATCAAAAAGCGGCCATCCATGGCCGCACTATTCAATGACGTTGTCGGAGCCGGCCGGCAGGACGAGTGCCTGCTCGACCAGTGCGGTCTGTTCGGCCACATGGGTACTGAAATGACCGCAAGCCGGCGCAGGGGAGCGCGCGCGGCCGGCATAGGCCAACGTCTTCTTCGTTGACGCGATGACCGACTGCAGATGATGCTGGATCTGATACCAGGCGCCCTGATTCATCGGTTCTTCCTGGCACCAGACGACGTCCTTTGCAGCGGGATACTTCGCCAGCTCGGTGCTGATTTCGGCGCGCGGGAACGGATACAACTGTTCGACCCTGATGATCGCGACGTCGTTGATGCCGCGCTTGCCTGCATCCTCGACGAGATCGTAGTAGACCTTGCCCGAGCACAGCACGACGCGGCGGATCTTGGCGCCCTTCTTCGCGGTCGTATCTGGAATCGCGAGCTGGAATCCGCCCTGACTCAAATCGTCCAGTGTCGACACGGCCAGCTTGTGGCGCAGCAGCGACTTCGGCGTCATCACGATCAGCGGCTTGCGGCAGTCGCGAAGCATCTGGCGGCGCAGCATATGGAACATCTGCGCCGGCGTCGTAGGCACGCACACCTGCATATTGTCGAGCGCACACAACTGCAGGTAGCGTTCGAGGCGTGCGGACGAATGTTCCGGACCCTGGCCTTCGTAACCGTGCGGCAGCAGGAGCACAAGAGCGGACAATCGATCCCACTTCGCTTCGCCCGACGAGATGAATTGGTCGATCACGACTTGGGCGCCGTTCGCAAAATCGCCGAACTGGCCTTCCCACAAAACCAGCGTCTGCGGCTTCGCGGTCGAGTAACCGTATTCGAACGCCATCACGGCTTCTTCGCTGAGCAGCGAGTCGACGATGGCCACGTTCGCGCCATCGCGCACGTTGTCTAGCGGGATGTAGTCGCCGCCGCTGTTCTGGTCGTGCAGCACCGCGTGGCGATGGAAAAAGGTGCCGCGGCCGCAGTCCTGGCCAACAAGGCGCAGGTCGTAGCCGTCTGCAATCAGCGAGGCATAGGCAAGATTTTCGGCGAAGCCCCAATCCATCGGCTGCTCGCCGCCGGCCATTTTCGTGCGGTCTTCGTAGATCTTTGCGACGCGCGCCTGCAGCGCCACACCTTGCGGAATGGTAAGTATCTTCCCGTTGAGCGCCGCGAGCTTGTCCTTGTCGACGCCGGTCTTCACCGCTTGCGCGAGCTTCGCGCCCATATGGCTGCGCCAGTCGATCGCGAATTCGTCCTTGAATTCCGGATCGAGTTCGGCGATCGGCGTGCCCGCTTCGAGTTTTGCGCGATAACCGTCGATCAATGCCTTGGCATCGGCATCGGCGATCACGCCTTCGGCGACGAGCTGTTGCGCGTACAGCTCGCGCGCAGGCGGGCGTGCACGGATGATCTGGTACATCAGCGGCTGCGTCGCCGATGGTTCGTCGGCTTCGTTGTGGCCATGACGCCGGTAGCAGACGATGTCGATGACGACATCGCGCTTGAACTTCTGCCGATAGTCGAAAGCAAGGCGCGCGACGAACAGCACGGCTTCCGGGTCGTCGCCGTTCACGTGCAGCACTGGCGCATTGACCATCTTGGCAACGTCGGTGCAATACAGCGTCGAACGCGCGTCGTGCGGATTGGACGTGGTGAAGCCGACCTGGTTGTTGATCACCACATGGATCGAGCCGCCGACGCAGAAACCGCGAGCCTGCGACATGTTGAGCAGTTCCATGTTGACGCCCTGGCCCGCGAAAGCTGCGTCGCCGTGGATCAATACCGGTACCACGTGTTCACGCTGCTCATCACGGCGATGCGTCTGCCGCGCACGCACG
Source organism: Dokdonella sp. (assembly GCA_039915385.1). Classification (GTDB taxonomy): domain Bacteria; phylum Pseudomonadota; class Gammaproteobacteria; order Xanthomonadales; family Rhodanobacteraceae; genus Dokdonella_A. Next base: position 202 of record JBDSNK010000327.1, on the reverse strand, counting down.
GAACCTGCAACGACCGGATTGACGATTTCCAGGTGCGACGGGTTGAACGCGAGTGCGATGTGCACGGTGCGGCCAGGCGTCTTCACGTCAGCGCTGAAACCCATGTGGTACTTCACGTCGCCCGAATGCGCAGGATCGTCCGGATGATCGAACTTGCCATCGAACTCGGCGAACAATTTTTGCGGCGACTTGCCGAGGATGT
>JBDSNK010000246.1:0-15215 GCA_039915385.1 Dokdonella sp. | reverse complement strand
CTCGAGAACCCCGAATACAACGGCTCGATCGGGCTGCCTATTTCGTCAACCGACGTGAGCATCCAGGACGATGACGGCAAAATCCTCAAGATCGGCGACACCGGCGAGCTGTGCGTGCACGGTCCGCAAGTGATGAAAGGCTACTGGAACCGCCCTGAAGAAACGGTAAAAGTGCTCGCCAGCGATGGCTGGCTGCGCACCGGCGACATAGCGCGCATCGACGACAACGGGTATGTCTACATCGTGGATCGCAAGAAAGACATGATTCTGGTATCCGGGTTCAACGTCTATCCGAATGAAATTGAGGACGTTGTGGCCCAGCTCCCGGGTATCCTTGAAGTCGCCGCGGTCGGCGTATCGGACGAAAAGTCGGGCGAGGCGGTGAAGCTTGTCATCGTAAAGAAGGATCCCAACCTGACCGAAGAGGCAATCCGCGCCCACTGCAAAGCGAACCTGACCGGCTACAAATTGCCGCGTTACATCGAATTCCGCGACTCGCTGCCGAAAACCAATGTCGGCAAGATCCTGCGCCGCGAGCTGCGCGACAATGCGGTCCCGACGACGGAACATTGAGCCAAGCGGGCGGTCGCCCGCTTGCATTCGCGGTTACGCGGAATATGGCTCGAGTCGATCCGCGTAACCTCCGAGGAGATTCCACAGGGGAATTTCCTTGTTCTCCGGAATTCGCGCATAAGCAAAACCAAGCTGACCCTCGGTAATCCGGGCGAGCCGAGCTTCAACATGAATGTCGAGCGACTCGCCAATCAGCATGTCGAGCGAGAAGATGTCGCCGACAACCCCATTCCACTGCTCAGGTTTGCCCACCAGCACGCCGGTAGCGGAAATGTCCTCGATCTCGCTGCTCCAGGCGTTGTGACCACTGCTGATGAAGACAGCCGACCGGATCGGCATCCGAGCTGGACGGAGCCCCGCGTTTTCTGGTGTGTTGTTGGTCACATTCCCACCCGCAAAACCCGCCTGCATGGCGGCGACAAGGTCATTGTATGGCGAATATTCGCGTGTGACACGAGTTGGCAATATTGACGGAAGGTTGCGCTAGACTTTGGGCGATCGCCCCTTTCCGGGGTACTCCGGTGCGGGCGTGCTCCGCTCGACTTGGCATCTGCGAGCGGCTTCCTTCTATTTGGGGTAAAGCCATGACTACCGTCGAACTCTTGCACCGCGACAATGACTACCGCCTGCTGCGCGCGCAGGAAGACCCGCACGCGAATGCCTGCTGGTGCTTCATGCATGCCCATCGGCTTTCTCGAGACATCAGCTATCGCGCGTGTTTCTCGGTAGCCTTGATGAAGGAGATGCGCGAATTCCTCAAGCGGACATCCGATCGCCTTACCCTGCGCGCTGCAAACGCCGACGCCGGGGTTACCCATGTCATCGTCGCGTCGGATGCGGACGTCTACAATCTCGGTGGCGATCTCGAACTGTTCTGCCGCTTGATCCGCGAGCGCAACCGCGAGCATTTGCTTGCGTACGCCCGTTTGTGCGTCGAGGGTGTGCACGAAATTCACAATGGATTGAACCGAAACGTGCATACCGTCGCACTCGTCCAGGGTGACGCGCTCGGGGGCGGCCTCGAACTCGCCCTCTCCTGTCAGACGATCGTTGCCGAAAGCGGCGTCGGCATGGGCTTCCCGGAGGTCCTGTTTGACCTGTTTCCGGGCATGGGCGCGTATTCCTTCTTGTGCCAGCGCGTCAGCCCGCGGTTTGCCGAGGAAATGATGTTGAACGGAACCATCTATTCCAGCGACGAACTGCATCGACTTGGCGTCATCGACATTCTCGCGCCGCGGGGCGAAGGCGTTCAGGCTGTGCATGACCTTATCCGTCGCAACCGGCGTATTCCACACGCGCGGACCGCGATGAATCGAGTCCGCCTGGCGCGAAATCCAGTGCCTTTGGCCGAGCTGATGCAGATCACCGAAGTGTGGGTTGACACGGCGATGCAGCTTGGGGAAAAGTCGCTGCGCACTATGGAACGACTTACGCGCGCACAACGCAAGCAACCGTCTCTCGTTGCAATACCCGAAGTCGCGAACGCGGCATTTGCGCAGGCTGGCATCTGACCAGGCGACCGGACGATCTGCATTGCTCGCACGCCATACCGGATCACCGCGCACGATCCGGTTCGCGTGCCACGTGCGACGTCGTTTGCTTGAGGGCAGCGCGTCCGATCTCGAGCTGTTCGCGGCATTGACGGACCCTCGACGGCCATTCGCGCGGGAGTTGCCAATTGCCCAGCTTCATAGCCTCCGACGCGACCGTGACCATGCCCACCGCGCCCATGTTCCCGGCAACGCCCTTCAACGCATGGCACTGATCCCGGAAGCGGTCCCACTGCGCGCCGACGCCGCTGCTTTCCAGCGCGTCAATGATCGTTAACGCGTCACGCAGGCATTCGTCGACAAAAAGCGCAACGAAATCCGACCCCAGGTGCAACTCAGCGAGTTCTTCAAGGACCGAATGCGATAACACCGCATCGCAGTCCACCGTTGCTCCGAAACGCACGCCTGGGATTTTCTGATCCGCAGCCGAACGCTGCTCAGTCGCCGTGTCGGCCAGAGTCTCCAGCAGCCGATTCAAGGAGACTGGCTTGGTCAGGAACGCTTGGGCGCCCGCTTGCTCGCATTCGCGTGCGATCGTTGGCGTGGCATCGGCACTGACCATAATGAACGGCGTGCGCTCCTGTCCCGCCTGCATGACCCTGACCTGCTTGAGTACATCGAGCCCGCTAATGCCCGGCATGTGCAAATCAATGAGGACCGCATCGAAGCGCTGTTCTTCGATCGAGTTGAGGACTTCCTCGCCGTTGCAAGCGGTCGTCGTGCGATGGCCCGCTTTTTCGAGCAATCTGCAAATCACGGTGATATTGGTCGGCTGGTCGTCGGCTACGAGGAGATGCAGTGGTTTGACACGCGCACGATGACGCACAAACGGGTCGTCGAAGGCGATGACATTCGCGCCGATTGATCTTGCCTGCGGCGCATTCTCGGCCAACGCAGCGACACGGAATGGAATTTCGACCCAGAAATGCGAGCCGCTTCCGGGAGTGCTCTCGAATCCGATGCTCCCGCCCAACAGTTCGGTCAGTGATTTCGCGATCGTCGTGCCGAGGCCGCTGCCGCCAAAGCGCCGCCCATAGCCCGTGTCGGCCTGCTCGAACGCCTGGAATATCCGCTGCTGCGCGGACACCGGAATACCGATGCCGGTATCGCGCACTGAAAAACGCAACAGGGCAACCGAGTCGCCATCGGTTTTGCCCGCCAGAACGCGCTCCACGAGGACCGACACGCTGCCCCGCTCGGTGAACTTGATCGCGTTCGATATCAGGTTGATCAGGACCTGGCGCAGGTGGTCGCTATCGCCGAACAGTGCCGACGGTACACTGCTGTCGATCCTCGCATCAAACATGATGCCCTTGCTGGCCGCGATCGGCTGCAGCATGAGCTGGATGCCATCGAGAACGTCGGCAGTTCGAAAATCGGAGTCGAAGCGCTTCAATTTTCCGACTTCAATCGCCGAAATATCCAGCACGTCTTCGACCAACGACAGCAGGGTCTTTGCCGACGCTTGAATGACCTCAGCATATTCGCGCTGTTCGGTTGACAGCGCGGTCGTCGAAAGTAGCTCAGACATGCCGACGACGCCGTTCAACGGCGTGCGGAATTCATGACTCATGTTTGCAAGGAAGATGCTTTTTGCCTCGTTTGCCCGCCGCGCATCCTCGGTCGCCTGAGTCAATGCACGCAACAGCGACATCAGATAGACGGGTATCGCGATCAGGCCAACCAGCAGGCCCCAGGCTAGCGCGCCTGTTTCGCGCCAGTACGGCGTGAGCGTAATGACGGCGAGGAACGACAGACTCGCCAGCGCGACCGCAATGAGCAGGAAACGCTCCCCAAAGCGGAGTCCGTTGCCAATTGTGACCCACAAATAGAGGACGTACACCGGCGCGAGATGGGAGCCCATCAAGTGCATTGCCGCGCCCATCATCGTGTAGTCGAGCAGCATCCCCGCAATGCGGCGAGGGTGCGAAACGCCTGGGCGCAGCGCTATCAGCGCCAGAATCACGGCGCCCGCTAGTGATTCGAACGCGACGAACCAAAGCACCGTGCGGAGTGCCGGATTTTCAAGACCGGTGATCGAACCGACGCCGCAGAGATAGACAAGGACGACACCCAAGATGCCGAGGCGGATGATCGCCTGCTGGTGTTCACTGTCGGGCCGCCTCGCGTAGCGCGCTCGGACACTGGCGAATGCGGAAGTCATGGGCACCGGTTCGCGGAGGAAACCGCAAAATCAGGGTTCTTATACAGGCAGCCGCAGCGTGGCGTGCAGTATTTCGAGAATTCGCGGTTGATTGGCGAGTAAGACATCGATACAGGCAGGATCAAAAAGCGTGCCACGATGATTGTCCATGTACTTCAGAGCGTCTTCCAGACTCCACGCCGGCTTGTAAGGTCGCTCCGACGTCAATGCATCGAACACATCCGCAACCGCGACAATACGCGCAGGCAATGGAATCTCGTTGCCTTTGAGTCCATCCGGATAGCCACTGCCGTCCCAGCGTTCATGATGGCGCAGGGCGATCAGCGCGCCCATCTGCACAAAACGACTCTGGCTGTCGCGCAGGATCTCGTAGCCAATCAGCGGGTGCCGACGCATCGCCGCAAATTCTTCGTCGCTGAGGTTGCCACGCTTCAGCAGAACGGAATCGGGAATACCGATCTTGCCGATATCATGCAATGGCGCGGCCGAAACCAGCGTCCGCACTTCGTCTTCGGGCAGCCCCATTCCTTCGGCGATGACCTCAGCATAGTGCGACATGCGCACGAGGTGGATGCCGGTTCCGAGATCACGGTACTCGATGGCTTTTGCAAGACGGTAAAGGGTTTCCCGTTCGCGCTGCTCGACTTCCTGAAGTCCCTCGATCACGCGCGCCTCAAGCGAACGGGCACGCTCTTTGACCGATTCTCCCTGCTGGCGCAATTGCAAAAGATTCCGACAGCGCGTGCGCAATTCGCGCGGCCTGACCGGTTTGACCAGGAAATCGATGACCCCCGCTTCCAGCGCTGCCTGGCGCACAGGCTCGTCACCAACCACGCTGATCAACACGATCGGCACGTCGCGACGTGACAAGGAACGTCGAAATCGGCGCGCAAACTCGAGCCCATCCATCTCCGGCATGCGGTAATCGAGCAGGACCAGATCGGCGACGTTGCCGTCGGACCAGCGCAAGGCGTCGATCGGGTTGCCGAAATCAGACGAATGGACACCCGGGCCAATCGCTTCAACGACGTGCCGAAGCATTGTCCTCGCGGAAGGCTGGTCGTCGACGATCAGTACATTCACGCAAGCTCTCCGCGGTTTGATGTAGCCCGGCCGCGCCTGAATTGATCAGCGTGGCCATGACGCCTGCCGCCCACGCGCTTGGCGGCATGCCCGAACGTTAACGCAGAAACGACAGGAAGTCCGATCCGCAGGCTAGCACAACCGCCGGGCGGCCTCTTTTTTTGCGACCATCCCAGCCCCGCCCGGCGTTGGCTTGGCGGCGGAGCAGAAGTATACAAGTACTTTCACCCCGCTTCAGGGCGCATATACGGAAACAGCAGCACATCTCGAATTGAGGGCACATCGGCGAAGAACATGACCAGCCTGTCGATACCGACGCCGAGGCCTCCGGTCGGCGGCATGCCGTATTCCAGGGCGCGGATGTAATCCGCGTCAAAATGCATCGCCTCGTCGTCGCCCGCGTCCTTGGCCTCCACCTGCGCACGGAAACGCGCTGCCTGATCCTCGGGATCGTTCAGCTCTGAAAAGCCATTCGCGAGTTCCTTGGCGCCCACAAACAGCTCGAAACGGTCCGTCACCGTCGGATCAGCGTCGCTCGCGCGAGCGAGCGGCGACACCTCGACCGGATATTGGGTGATGAAAGTCGGCTGCGCCAAAGTGCCCTCGACCGTACGCTCGAAGATTTCCAGCAACAGCTTGCCGGCGCCGTATCCGGGCTTGACCCCAACACCGAGACGCGCGCAATGGCGAGCCAGAGCTTCGCGATCGCCAATTTCGTGCTCACCGATTTCCGGGTTGTGATGACGCACCGCATCAGCCATCGCCCAGCGCTTGAACGGCAAGCCGACATCGATCTCGCGGCCTTCCCAAGTCAGGTTCGTGCGACCCCGCGTCGCCTGAGCCGTGTCGCGGATCATTGCCTCGGTCAGATCCATGATCTCAATGTAGGTCGCGTGCGCTTGATACAGCTCAAGCATCGTGAATTCGGGATTGTGCCGCGTCGATACGCCTTCATTGCGAAAGTTGCGATTGATTTCGTACACACGCTCGAAGCCACCGACGACCAGGCGCTTGAGATACAACTCCGGTGCGACGCGCAGATACATCTGCAGGTCCAGCGCATTGTGATGCGTGACGAAGGGTTTTGCCGCTGCGCCACCCGGGATCGGATGCATCATCGGCGTCTCGACTTCCATGAAGCGCCGAGGCGGCGCCTCCAGCCACTGTCGGATGAAGCGAATCACGGACGAGCGCAGTTCGAATACGCGACGTGATTCGGGCGTGACGATGAGATCGACATAGCGCTGGCGATAGCGTTGCTCGACGTCAGAGAGGCCATGAAACTTGTCGGGCAGCGGGCGCAGCGACTTGGTCAGCAGGCGCAAGGTATCAACCTTGATCGACAGCTCGCCCGTTTTGGTACGCATCAGCAGGCCCGCCGCGCCAACGATATCGCCGACATCGCCACTCTTGAACGCTTCGTAGGATGCGTCGCCAACTGTACCCTGATGGACAAACAGCTGGATGCGGCCACTGACATCCTGCAACTGTGCAAAGCTCACCTTTCCCTGCACGCGCTTGAGCACGACGCGCCCGGCGACTGCGACGCGGCGGGCAACGCCTTCAATCGCTTCCGCCGTCCAATGTTCGATGTCGGCGAATTCGGCCTGCAGATCGCCAGCAAACGCATCGATCTTGAAGTCGTTCGGAAACGCGATGCCCCGAGCACGCAGTGCGCGCAATTTCTCGCGGCGTTCAGCGACCAGCTTGTTTTCGTCAGGCGGGACCGCATCCGCACGCGCTCCTGCATTCGCTTCTGCGCCCAGCTCAACTGAACTACCACTCATTTGCGTCGCCTCAATCAAGATTTCCGTTGCACAACGTAGCGGCGCTCTAAGCGTCGACGCGCTTGGCACCCGCGGCGAGGCCCGATTTCAAACTCGCCTCGATGAACTCATCGAGATCGCCATCGAGTACCTTCTGCGTATCGGTCCGTTCGATGCCGGTACGCAGGTCCTTGATGCGTGACTGATCAAGCACGTAGTTGCGAATCTGGCTGCCCCAGCCGATATCCGACTTGGTCGCTTCCAGCGCATCCTTTTCCGCGTTCCGCTTCTGCACTTCGCGCTCGTAAAGTTTCGCCTTCAGCATCTTCATCGCGTGATCGCGATTCGCGTGTTGCGAGCGCTGGGTCTGGCACGCGACCACGATGCCGCTTGGCATATGCGTGATGCGCACCGCCGATTCGGTCTTGTTGACGTGCTGGCCACCGGCGCCGGAGGAACGGTACACGTCGGTCTTGAGGTCGGCGGGATTGATCTCGATAGCGATGTCGTCATCGACTTCCGGTGAAACAAACACGGAGGTGAAACTCGTGTGGCGGCGGTTGTCCGAGTCAAACGGCGACTTGCGCACAAGGCGGTGTACGCCGATTTCGGTCTTCAGCCACCCATACGCGTATTCACCCTCGACGCGGAACGTCGCGCTCTTGATGCCGGCGACTTCGCCCGCGCTCGCTTCGAGCAATTCGGTCTTCCAGCCGCGCGCCTCGCACCAACGCAAATACATGCGCAGCAGTATCTCGGCCCAGTCCTGCGCCTCGGTGCCGCCGGCGCCGGCCTGAATGTCGACGAACGCATTCGTGCTGTCCATCTCGCCGGAGAACATGCGCTGGAATTCGAGCTTCTCGACCTGAGCACAGAGCGTTTCGACATCATCGGACACGGCAGTCGCAGTGCCCTCGTCAGTCTCGGCAATAGCCAGGTCGAGCAAATCACGCGCCTCGGTCAGGCTGTCGATCAGGCTACGGATGCCGTCGACGATGCGTTCGAGGCTCGCGCGTTCCTTGCCCAGATCCTGCGCGCGCTGAGGGTTATTCCAGACATCCGGGTTTTCCAGCTCGCGCGTGACTTCTTCGAGGCGCTCGGCCTTTGCATCGAAGTCAAAGATACCCCCGGAGCGACTCGACGCGGGCTTTTAAGTCCGCAATCTGCGCGTGGATCGGATTGGTTTCAATCATGTTGGTTCCAATGCCTGTCGTGGCGCCGCGATGCGGCGCGAGGTGAACACATGATCTTATCAAGCCAGCGCATGGCTGTGTACGCCGCGTACCGAACGGCCGGACGGATCGGCCGCATTCGCGAACGCGGGATCCCAAGCCAGTGCCGCAGGCGACGAGCAGGCGATCGACTTTCCGCCGGGCACGGTCGCCGCGCAAGCCTCGCCCGGAAAGAACTTCTCGAACAAGCGCCGGTACAGGTAGGCCTCCTTGGTTGCGGGCGTGTTGAACGGATATCGGGTGGCTGCGGCGGCGAATTCGCGATCGCTGATCGCCTGTGCGGCGTGGGATTTCAGGCCGTCGATCCAGCCGTAGCCGACGCCGTCGCTGAATTGCTCCTTCTGCCGCCACAGGATCGAATCCGGCAACGCGCCTGCGAATGCTTCGCGCAACACGGCTTTCTCGATGCGCCCCTGCCCCGCCATCTTGTGCGCGGCATCCATGCCCATCGCGACGTCGAGGAATTCAAGATCCAGGAAGGGTACGCGCGCTTCGACGCCCCAGGCCATCATTGCCTTGTTCGCACGCAGGCAGTCGTAGCTGTGCAGCGCATCGAGCTTGCGCACCGTCTCCTCATGAAAGGCCTCCGCCGACGGTGCCTTGTGGAAATAGAGATAGCCGCCGAAGATCTCATCGGCGCCTTCGCCGGACAGGACCATCTTCACGCCCATCGCCTTGATTCGTCGTGCGAGAAGAAACATTGGCGTAGCCGCGCGGATTGTCGTCACGTCGTAGGTTTCAATATGACGGATCACTTCGGGCAGCGCGTCGAGGCCCTCCCAGAAGGTGTAGACAAAACCGTGATGTACGGTACCGAGCGCTTCGGCCGCAATCTCCGCAGCGGCCAGATCCGGCGATCCTTCCAGCCCGATCGCGAATGAATGCAGACGCGGCCACCACGCTTCACTTCGATCGTCGTCTTCCACGCGTTCGCGCGCGAACCTTGCCGCGCACGCGGCGACGAGCGACGAATCGAGCCCGCCCGAGAGGAGCACGCCGTACGGCACGTCGGTCATCAGCTGGCGGTGCACGGCTTGTTCGAACGCATGGCGCAAATCGGCCGGCGGCACTGCGTTTCCTTGCGTGGCGGCGTGCTCGCGCCACGGTTTGGTGTAGTAGCGCCGAAGCTCGCCATCCGCGCTGTCGTAGACGTGACCGGGTGGAAAAGTCGCCACGTCGGCGCAGAGCCCAACGAGTGCTTTCATCTCGGAGGACACGCACAATCGACCCTGCGCGTCGTGGCCCCAGTACAACGGGCAAACACCCAGCGGGTCGCGTGCAATCAGATAGCGCTGCGTTGCACCGTCCCACAGCGCGAACGCGAAGATGCCGTTGAGCCGATGCACAAAGTCAGCACCATGTTCCCGGTACAGCGCATTGATCACCTCGCAATCAGAAGCGGTGGTGAAGTCGTAAGCGCTGGCCGCGCGCAAATCGCGGTGGTTGTAGATTTCGCCGTTGACCGCGAGTGCCAGCTCATCATCGCGCGAACGCAGTGGCTGCGCGCCGCTGGCCGGATCGACAATCGCGAGGCGTTCATGCACGAGGATCACGCCGGCATCGACGAACACGCCGCTCCAGTCCGGCCCGCGGTGGCGCTGGCGTTGCGAAAGCTCCAATGCCTGCAGGCGCAGCGCGGCTAGGTCATCGCCCGGTTGCAGATCAAACATCCCGAATATTGAACACATGGCAAGTTCCCTTCGTTGATTGAAATCGGATTGAAAAAACGAAAGCCATAAAACGACGAAGGCCCGCACTGGGCGGGCCTTCGTCACGTAGTTGTTTGTTCAAATCTCGGCTACGCGCCAGCCCACCTGTTCATGCAGGGGTTATTATTCGAACGATTATTGGTGTCGCCGACGCGCGCGGATCCGCACGTGACAGGCGTGGCGAAGGCTGGAAGCATGGCGGCGCGGGAAGACATGCGCCGATAGAAACAGATCAACGTGCCTGATGCAAGCGCGGCCTCAAACCGGCTCGATATGGCGCACCAGCAATTGCAGGCGATCGCGTCCGTTCCACTGGTCAACGTCGAGCTGGTATACCGCCCGCAGGCGCGGTGGCGGCGGTATCACGTCGAGTGCATTGAACATGATTGCATCGAGCGATTCGCTGTGCCCGTCCAGACGCAGCTTGAGCTTCAGATGGCGTTCGCCGACCGCGCGCCAGGATTCAACATCGAACACGTTGTCGAACGCAGGCTCCGCAAATCCCTGACCCCACGGCGCGGCGTAGCGCAAAGCCTGCGCCGCATCGAAGGTAAAATCGCCGGCCGCCAGCTCGCCATCACTCCAGACACATTGCGTGAGCATCTCCGCGTCGAGCCGACGTCGCGCCACCGCATCGAACTCGGCTGCGAAGCGCTCCAGGTTGGATAACGCCATTGTCAGTCCAGCTGCCATTGCATGGCCGCCGAAGCGGATCATCAAGCCCGGGCACATCGCATCCACTTCAGCCAGCGCATCACGCAGATGGAAGCCGGCGATCGAACGTGCCGAACCGCGCAATTCTCTATCAGTGCGCGCCTCCTGCGCGCCTGAGTCGGACAGCGAGCGTCCCTGCTCGCACTCTTCAATATGCGCCGGGGCAAGCGCTACGACCGGACGATTCAACCGCTCCTTGAGTTTCGACGCGACCAAGCCGACAACGCCCGGGTGCCAATCCGGCTCGTACAGCACGATCCCGTGCGGCAACGAGTCCTCACTGCGGTAGCGATCGAGGAATCCAGCCACCATCGCGTCTGCCTGATCGACCATCGCCGATTGCAGTTCCTGGCGCTGTGCATTGATCGCCGACAGCTGGCCCGCCAGCGCCATCGCGCGCGTCGCGTCGTCGCTGAGCAGACACTCGATTCCGATGCCCATGTCATCAAGGCGACCCGCGGCGTTGATGCGTGGCCCGATTGCGAAGCCGAGATCGCTGGCGACAGCACGTCTGGTGTCGCGACCGGCAGCGCTGTAGAGCGCAGCGACGCCCGCGCAACAGCGCCCAGCGCGTATCCTTCGCAGGCCTGCTTCAACAAGAATGCGATTGTTCGCATCGAGCGGGACAAGATCAGCGACGGTGCCAAGCGCGACCAGATCGAGCAGTGATGAAAGGTCCGGGCGCGCGCTCTTTATAGAAGTGCGGCCATGGATGGCCGCTGTGTGATCTTCGCGATCAGGATGATCGCTGGGATAAAGCCGTGCGCGCAATGCGAGCAGCAGATAAAACATGACACCAACACCGGCCAACGCCTTGCTCGGGAAAATGTCACCGATCAAGTTCGGATTCACGATCGCATCGGCGTCAGGCAACGTCTCGCCGGGCAGGTGATGGTCGGTCACGACGACGCTGATGCCGCGGGCGCGCGCAGTCGCGACGCCAGCGTGACTTGCGATGCCGTTGTCAACGGTCACGATCAACTGTGGAGCATCGGCACCTGTCAGCGTGTCGACCAGACCAGACGACAAGCCGTACCCATCGCGAAACCGGTTTGGCACGCGGTAAGCGACGTTGCGTGCCCCCAGCATGCGCAACCCGCGCACCGCGACCGCGGTGCCGGTTGCGCCATCGCAGTCGAAATCGCCAACGACGCAAATGCGCTGATTCGACGCGACCGCGTCAGCGAGCAGCTCGCAGGCACGTTCGATTCCACCGAGTGCCAAAGGTGCGGCGAGGTCGGCCAACCGCACATTCGCGATATCGGCGGGCGCAAGCCCGCGCGCGGCGAAGATGCGCGCAAGCAATGGATGCAGATCGTGCGGCCACTCGTACATAGCGGTTGCGCCAGCACGGCGTCGAATGCTTGTCGGCTTCATGCAGGCGAGATGTCTGTGGGAGCGGCTTCAGCCGCGACGCTTCCGGATGAGCCGATCGAAGGCTCTGCAGCAGGAGCCGCTTCCACGGTTGGACAGTCAGACTTCGTAGCGCACGCCGGTGATCTCATAGTTGCGAGTGCCGTTCGGTGCCTGGAACTCGAAGCTGTCGCCAGCGCTCTTGCCGATCAGCGCGCGCGCGATCGGCGACGACACTGAGATCAGGCGTTGTTTGATGTCCGCTTCGAGGTCGCCAACGATCTGGTAGCTGATCTTTTCGTCGGAGTCTTCGTCTATCAGATCGACGATCGCACCGAACACGATGCGTGTGCCCGCATTGAGGCGCGATACGTCAATGACATCGGCATGCGATAGCGCGCCCTCGAGTTCCTTGATGCGGCCCTCGGTGAAGCTCTGCATGTCCCGCGCAGCGTGGTACTCGGCGTTCTCCTTGAGATCGCCATGCGCGCGCGCCTCGGCGATCGCCGCGATGATGCGCGGGCGGTCCTGCGACTTCAGGCGATCCAACTCGCTACGCAGGCGCTCTGCACCCTTCTTCGTCATAGGTGGGCGGTTCATGCCAGTTCCTTGTGCAATTCCTGCAAGCTGTTGACATCACCGCTGTCGCGGAAGTCCATCGAGTGCAGCAGCGCCTTGGCGCCGCTGACAGTGGTCGAATAGGTGACGCGATGTTGCAAGGCTTCGCGGCGGATCGAGAACGAATCCGAGATCGCCTGCTTGCCCTCGGTCGTGTTGACGATGAACGCGATCTCGCCGTTCTTGATCAGATCGACAACGTGCGGGCGCCCTTCCAGCACCTTGTTGATGCGCTCGCAAGAGACACCGTGCGCGTCGAGGAACGCATGCGTCCCGCCTGTTGCGACGATGCCGAAGCCGCGTGTAATCAGGTCGCGCGAGACATCCAGCAAACGTTCCTTGTCTGCATCGCGCACAGAAAGGAACGCCTTGCCACGCGTCGGCGCGCTGATGCCCGCGGCTTCGTGAGCACGTGCGAACGCGGCACCGAAACTGCGGCCGACGCCCATCACTTCACCGGTGGAACGCATTTCCGGCCCGAGGATTGGATCGACATTCTGGAATTTCAGGAACGGGAATATCGCTTCCTTGACCGAGTAGTAGTTGGGCACGACCTCGCGGGTTGCGCCCTGCGCCACTAGCGACTGGCCGACCATGCAACGCGCGGCAATCTTCGCCAGCGCAACGCCGGTCGCCTTGGCCACGAAGGGTACCGTGCGTGATGCGCGCGGGTTCACTTCAAGAATGAAGACCGTATCGACACCGTCTTTGTCCGCCTGGATCGCGAACTGGGTATTCATCAGCCCGACGACCTTGAGCTCGCGCGCCAGCATCGTGACCTGACGACGCAGTTCATCCTGGATCGCTGGCGACAGCGAATACGGCGGCAACGAGCACGAAGAGTCTCCGGAATGCACACCGGCCTCCTCGATGTGCTCCATCACGCCACCGATCAGCACATTGCCTTCGACGTCGGCAACGATGTCCACATCGACTTCACCGGCGTGATCGAGAAAGCGATCGAGCAGGACCGGCGAATCGTTCGACACCCGCACGGCTTCACGGATATAGCGCGAGAGATCGGCATCGTCATGCACGACTTCCATCGCGCGGCCGCCAAGGACATAGCTCGGCCGCACGACCAGCGGATAACCGATCTCGCGCGCGAGCGCAAGCGCCTCGTCGGCGTTGCGAGCCGTGCGATTCGGCGGCTGGCGCAGACCCAGCTTCTCGATGAGCTTTTGGAAACGCTCGCGATCCTCGGCGAGATCGATGCTGTCAGGACTTGTTCCAATAATCGGCACACCAGCGGCTTCCAGCGCGCGTGCAAGTTTGAGCGGCGTCTGTCCGCCGTACTGCACGATCACGCCCTTGGGCTTTTCCTTGTCGACGATCTCGAGAACGTCCTCAAGCGTGACCGACTCGAAATAGAGCCGATCGGACGTATCGTAATCGGTCGATACGGTTTCCGGATTGCAGTTGACCATGATGGTTTCATAGCCGTCCTCGCGCAGCGCAAGCGCGGCATGCACGCAACAATAGTCGAACTCGATGCCCTGGCCGATGCGATTGGGACCGCCACCCAGCACGATGATCTTGTCGCGCGCCGTCGGCTCCGCCTCGCACTCTTCCTCGTACGTCGAGTAGAGATAAGCAGTCGTCGTCGCGAATTCGGCCGCGCACGAGTCAACGCGCTTGTACACCGGTCGCACGTTGAATGCGCGGCGCAGCGCGCGTACGGCGTTCTCGTCGGTACTCACCAGTTCCGCAAGGCGCGCATCGGAGAAACCCTTGCGCTTGAGCTGGCGCATGCGCGCGGCATCCAGCGCAGCGAGCGCACCTGTCTTGACCTCGCCTTCGGTACGCACCAGATCCTCGATCTGCACGAGAAACCAGGGGTCGATATGCGTCAGCGCGAATACATCGGCGCCCGACAAGCCCGCACGATAAGCATCGGCGACATAAAACACGCGATCGGGGCCAGGCTCGCGCAATTCTCGCTTGAGCGTCGCCAGGCCTTCCGGCGTCGCCGTGTCGAGCTTGCTTGGATTGAGCCCGTTCTTGCCCGTCTCGAGGCCGCGCAGCGCCTTCTGCAGTGATTCCTGGAAGGTGCGGCCAATCGCCATTACCTCGCCGACCGATTTCATCTGCGTGGTCAGGCGCGAATCCGCCGACGGAAATTTCTCGAACGCGAATCTGGGAATCTTGGTGACGACGTAGTCGATCGACGGCTCGAACGAGGCCGGTGTGAGTCCGCCGGTGATCTCGTTGCGCAGTTCGTCCAGCGTGTAGCCGACCGCGAGCTTGGCCGCGACTTTTGCGATCGGGAAACCGGTCGCCTTCGACGCGAGCGCCGACGAACGCGATACGCGCGGATTCATTTCGATCACCACGACGCGGCCATCCTGCGCATTGATGCCGAACTGCACGTTCGAGCCGCCGGTGTCGACGCCGATCTTGCGCAGCACCGCGATCGAAGCATCGCGCAGGCGCTGGTATTCCTTGTCGGTCAG
>JBDSNK010000210.1:0-7716 GCA_039915385.1 Dokdonella sp. | reverse complement strand
AAGTACGCGCAGTTGCCATCGACGATCGAGTTTTCAATCAGGGCGGCTCCGCGCGTCTTGATCTGGTTGCCGGCATTGCCCTCGGCGCGCACGCGGCGTACCACCACCGAGGTGGCCGGTGCGCCATCGAGGTAAAGCAGGTCGAGACCATCGGAGGTGTTGTGGTGGATGTAGCTGTCCTCGACCAGCCATTGGCCGCCGGTGCTGGCGGTGCCGAGGCCATCGCCATAGCCGCCCGCCTGCTGCGCCCAACACGCGTGGATGACGCCGGTCTGCCAGCGTTCGCCGCAACCGTTCCAGGCAATCTCGACGTGGCGCAGCACAATCGGACCGCTGTTCGAGCTGCCGCTGCCGATGTCGCCGTTCCATCCGACCCAACCGTTGGCGGCGATCCTGACCCGTTCGACGGTCCAGTTGTCGAGGCCGCCGGCATACACGCCGACGTTGGCGAGACCGTGAATGTTGAGATCGTGCAGCCAGACATGGCTGGACGCACTCGCCGTCAGACCCGCGGACGCCCAGGCGCCGTAGGGAGCGCTGTCGCGTTCGCAGCGGCTTGCGCTGTCGCTATGAAATTCCACGCAGTCGCTTCGGTCGGTGATTTCCAGGCAGCCGATCTCGATATTCGAACTGCCGTCGAGATTGAGTACCTTGTGCACGCGCTCGGTGCCCCATAGTTGCGGTGGCGCCGGGCATGCGGTGTCGTAGCCGCGGCCGAGGATGCGCGTGGGAGTGTTCGCACTCGGCCCGCTCGGAACTGCGGCAAGGAAACAATCCCATGGGAACGACGACGCACAGCGCGAGCTGGCGGCATCCGGCGCACCCCAGCCGATCATGTAGCTGCCGGCACCGATGATCAGGGTATCGCCGCCCGCGATGCGCGCGACGTCGCTGGTCGGCAGCGCGATGGCAGGATGTTTCCAGGCGCAAGCCTGCGCCTGGCCGCTGCCGGCATAGGCAGCATCGACGCGACCCGTGCATTGGCTGGCGTCGCCGCCGTCGCTGCGCACGTAAAAGGTGGTGGCGCGCGCGTGACTGCAGGTGCCCAGTGCAGCGCACAACGCGAGCGCAGGCGAGAGAAAAAGTCGAAACGCGTTTCGCGGCAGATGGTCGAAGCAGCACATCAGCGTCTACCTGGCTGGATGGAAGCACAGGGTAGCCGGGTGCGCTGTCGAATTTGTTGACCGCATTCGCAGGCATCGATGACGCGCCGTCTTTGTGCCCTGATTCGCTGTGCGGTCTTCCACGCCCCGCGCATCCTGCTGCGGCGCCAGAGTTGCTGCGCGGGGGAAATTTGGCCGAAGCCTTCGACGGCGCGAACAAGG
Organism: Dokdonella sp.; assembly: GCA_039915385.1. Classification (GTDB taxonomy): domain Bacteria; phylum Pseudomonadota; class Gammaproteobacteria; order Xanthomonadales; family Rhodanobacteraceae; genus Dokdonella_A. The sequence continues at coordinate 6,391 of JBDSNK010000210.1, read as the reverse complement.
CAACGGTGCCGGGCACAAGCCGCGCGTCAGCGCAGTCGAGGACGCGGGGCAGCCCGGCAGCCCGGCTGCCCTGTTGAGCACCGGCGCTGAGCGCGCGCGACGATGCCGACTAGTGCGCGGCAGCCGCCGGCGCCGCGCGCATCAAATCGTGCCCGAACAAATAACTCGCCGTCTGGTAATACGTGACCGCCTCGTCGACGAGTTCGGGTCGCGGTTGTTGCAGAGGCGACGCATCGCCGCTGTCGTCGAATTTCGGCACCGTCTGTTCCACGGATTGCTTCGGTGCGAGCACGGTCAACACGCCGTCGCGCAGATAGCCGGCTTTCTGGTAGTTGCCGAGCACAATGCGTTCGCGCCCCGACTCCAGCTTGAAGATGTCGTAGCCGTAGAAGTGTGATGTGTAACTGAAACCGAGGAGTCCAAGCACGGTTGGCGGTATATCGATCTGGCCCATCAGACGATCGACGTGCGCGGGTTCAATGTGCTTGGGTGAATAGATCAGCAGCGGGATGTGGTAGCGATTCATCGGTAGCGCGGTGCGACCCCAGCTCGATCCACAATGGTCGGCGGTGATCACGAACACAGTGTCGTCGAACCACGGTTTGGTCGCTGCGCGGGCGAGGAAATCGCCAATCGCCCAGTCGGTGTACTTGACTGCACCTGCACGCCCCGCTTTGCCCGATGGCAGATCGATGCGCCCGCCTGGATACGTGAACGGTGGGTGGTTCGAGGTCGTCATGACGTGCTGGAAGAATGGCTTGCCCGCGGCGAACGCGACGTCGGCTTCGCGCATCGCGAGTGTGTACAGATCCTCGTCCGCGACGCCCCAGATGTTGGCTTCGTGCACCTGGTCGCCCGGAATGTCGGAGCGGTCCGCGACCCGGTAGCCGTTGTGCGAGAAGAAATAATTCATGTTGTCGAAGTAGCCGTAGCCGCCGTAGACGAACATCGAGTCGTAACCCTTGCTGTCGAACAGCGAGCCCAGCGAAAACAGGTTTTCGTTGTTTGGCCGCTTGACGATCGACTGTCCCGGCGTCGGTGGCACCGATAGTGACAGCGCTTCCAGGCCGCGCACCGTGCGCGTGCCGCTCGCATACAGGTTGGTGAAGAACAGACTGTGTGTGGCGAGTGCATCGATGTTGGGCGTGATGCCTTTGGTGTTGCCAAACGCGGCGAGCAAGTCGCCGGACAGGCTCTCGACGCTGATCAGGACGACGTTCAGGTGCTTTTCAGGGCCGGGGCTCGTGATCGTGCGCGAGATGTCGTGCAGATCGTTGCTGGTGAACGCCGCTTCCGGCGTCTTCAGCAGCTCATGCAGCTTTGCGAAGGCAGCAGCGTCGGGCAGGGTGCGATAGAAGCGCTCGTAGTCGAGTTCGTTGTTGCGGAACGCGGAGAAGAATTCGTAGATGCCGTTGCCGGCCAGCTCGTTGACGTAGGCGTTCTCGCTGCGATTCTTCAATTGGCTGTCGACAACGAAGCTGACAACGACGGTTGCGAGCAGCCATGCAACGGTGACGCCGGTACGTGCGCCAAAAGACGACGCATCCGGCTGTGGCAGCCAGCGGCGCCGCGTGAAATAGAGAATCAGCGCGCCGATTGCACCCAGCGCCAGCAATACCTTGCCGACAGGATAAGAAGCCCGAATGTTGCCAATGACTTCACGCGAGTAAACGAGGTAGTCCACTGCGATGAAGTTGAAGCGACATGCGAATTCGTCCCAGAAAAGCCATTCGGCGACGGCGACGAATAGCAGGATGTACACCAGGATCAAGGCGATGGCGGCAATCACCATGCGCGCCGGACGCGCTGCGAAAGTACGCCTGGGCAGCAGCCACAGCACCAGCACGAGCGGCCAAGCGAAATAGATGAACGCGACGAGGTCGTATCCCAGGCCGACCACGAACAGATAGAGCCAGCTCAAGGGTGCGACCGCAATCCCGTTGCCGGTTTTGATCAGCAGGATGAGACGGGTCAGAGTCGAAATCGTCAGGAAGACACCGGCCAGCCAGAACAGGGCCGAATAACGGATTTTCAGCGCGCTGCGCGCTGTTGTGATGCTCGACAAACGCCTTCTCCGGCGGATTCGGCGGCAGCGCGCGAACATCGCGCAGGGAAGACTGCGCCGGACGCAGGCCCGCTAGTGTACGCCAACTGCACAGTCCGCAGAGATGATGTGGCCGGCTTGCGGTCGTATTCGGTGGTTCATGGATGCGGCATGCGTGACGGGTTGACTTAGGCGGTCTCGAGCCATGCGTGCCGCAGCGAGCGCGCGACACGGATCGAAGGTCGGATGAATCGCGCCCGTGCCGCAAGCGGCCGAACGTTGACGGCATGCGCATGCGCTTCGATGATGCGCGCATGCATGCATTCCTCCGTGTTCTCCTTCTCCTCGCCCTGACCGCTGCCACCTTGCCGTGTTTTGCGCAGGCGCCCGATTCCGTCAAGACCGTCGATGCGGCTAACCAGCAACTTGTTGATGTACGCAAGCAGCTGGCAGCCCCCGACGACAATGCCGTGCCGCTCACCGACGCGCGTCTGAACGAATTGCGCGATACCGTCGCGTCCGTCACGGCGCAGGCGGATGCGCTGACGGACGACCTCACGCCGAGGCTCGCCGCTATCGACGCGCGTCTGGGTGAACTCGGTGCGGCGCCGGTCAAGGGCGCTGCACCTGAAGCGAGCGACATAACAGCGCAACGCGCGGAGCTGGACAAGCAGCGTTCGACACTGGATGCCGACATCAAGCGCGCCAGGCTGCTCGCCATCGATGCTCGTCAGTTGACCGACCAGATCGCCGAGGCGCGGCGCGCGAATTTCCAGGCAAGGCTGTCGCAACGCACCGCATCGCCGCTGACACCTGCATTCTGGAAGGACGTCGCCAGCAATCTGTCACGCGATGGCTCGCGCCTCGGCGCCTTGCGTTCCGGCGTGAGCAGTGCGGTCAGCGACAGCTTCTCGCCGGACAACCGCCTGTTCGCGGTTGGCGGCGTCGGCCTGGGTTTGCTGTTGATGCTGGGCGGGCGCTGGTGGGCCGAGCGGGCGCTCATGCGCACGACCGCGAATCGCGTGCCGCAGGGACGCCTGCGTCGCTCCGCGCTTGCATTCGCGATCGTGGTCGTCGAAACGCTCTTTGTCGGCGGCGGTGCCCAATTGATGGTGCTTGCGCTCGACTGGCACGGCGCATTTTCCGACGCGGAGACGGCGTTTGCCCGTGCTGTGGTCAGCGCGATCTTCTTCGGCAGTTTCGTCGCGGGCCTCGGTCGCGCACTGCTGTCCGCCGCAAGGCCTTCCTGGCGGTTGCCATCGATTCCCGACGACGTCGCCGAACGTCTGCGTCTTTTTCCCATGCTGCTCGGTTGTGCGAGCGCGATCAGCATCCTGCAGCAGAAGATCAACACCCTGGTCGTTGCAAGCCTGTCGGCGACCATTGCGGGCAGCCTCGTGGTTGCGTTGATCTATGCGGCGCTGATCGGCTGGGGTCTCGCGCGCGTCGCCGGTGAAAAAGCAGAAAAATCATCCGAGCGCGCACGGGAAAATGCGAAGGGCGCTGGGAAAGACGCCGATTCGCGGCAAAGATCCGCCTGGATCGGCTTCTGTGTTGCGGCACTGTGGGTTGGCGTGTTCGGCACTGTCGTCGCGGCGCTTGCCGGGTACGTCGCCCTCTCGCAGCAGATTGCGCGGCAAATGGTCGGGCTCGGCATCGTCGCGGGAACATTCTATCTTCTGGTTCATCTGATCGAGGACGTATGCGCCGCGCTCATGTCGGCGCGCGCGGGCTGGCTGCAGAACACGCTTGGTCTCGAACCGCGTTCGCTGGAGCAGTTCGCAGTGCTGTGCTCGGGCATCTTCCGTGTCTGCGCACTTGTCCTCGCGCTCGCCAGCGTGTTCGCACCGTACGGCTCCGGGCCTGCCGACCTGATCGCACGCATCGCGCAAGCGGGCGCCGGCTTGAAGATCGGCCAGATCGACGTAACGCCAGCCGCCGTGTTCGGTGCGTTCGCGGTTTTCATCGTCGGCATCGCCGCCGTACGTGCTCTGAAGAACTGGATGTTCCACCGTTACCTGCCCACAACGCGCATGGACCCGGGCATGCGTGTATCGGTGACGACCCTGCTCGGCTACGTCGGTGGCATGGTCGTGTTCGCATTCGCCCTCTCCGCGCTCGGCTTCAGCCTTGAACGCATCACCTGGGTCGCCAGCGCCCTCTCGGTCGGCATCGGCTTTGGCTTGCAGGCGATCGTGCAGAACTTCGTTTCCGGCCTGATCCTGCTCGTCGAACGACCAGTCAAGGTGGGTGACTGGGTCGTGCTCGGCGATACGGAGGGCGACATCCGCCGCATCAATGTTCGTGCGACCGAGATCCAGATGAGCGACCGCTCTACCGTGATCGTGCCGAATTCGGAACTGATCACCAAGAGCGTGCGCAACGTGACGCTCGCGAATGCGGAAGGGCGCGTGCGCATCCGCTTGCCGATGCCGATCGACAGCGATGCGGCACGCGTGCGCGAGATCGTGTGCGAGGCGTTCGCTGCACATGCCGGCGTGCTGGCGACGCCAACGCCGAGCGTATTGCTCGATGGTATCGAAGGCAGTTCGCTCATCTTCGTAGCGATCGCGTACATCACCAATCCGCGCCAGTCCGGCAGTATGCGCAGTGAGTTGCTGTTCGATATCCTCGCCCGCTTGCGCGCGGAACGCATCGCGCTGTCGTCGCCGCAGGATATCAAGCTGCTGCGGGCCGCAGCAATTGCATCGGATGGCGCCGCTACGGCCAATGAAGGAGCCCGCACCTGATCCGCGTGAACAGATCCATACAATCCCATATCGCGATCCAGCGCGCCTATGACGAGCCCACCGCGCACGACGGTTATCGCGTGCTAGTCGATCGTTTCTGGCCGCGCGGGGGTAACAAGCAAGTGCCGAAGCTCGAACAATGGGCGCGCGAGCTCGCGCCGAGTGCCGCGCTGGTGCGCTGGTTCCACGCAGCGCCGGAGCGCTGGGACGATTTTCGTCCCGGATATCGAGAAGAACTCGCCACGCCAGCACAAGTGGAACGCCTGCAAACCCTGCTCGTCGCCGCAAGTACACACAGGATTACCCTCGTCGACGGCGCAAGCAACACGACACAGAACCAGGCAGTCGTGCTGCGCGATGTGCTGCTGGCGATGCAACTGGAGAGGAAATCACGATGAGCCTGTTGATGCAGCCGATCGCGCATGTACGCGGCGGACGTTGCGAAGTCCGCGACGATCACTGGGGCAAAGTGCAGGCGGTGGTCGAACTCGATGGCGAACAGTTTGGCGCCGCTGCGCGCGCCGGTCTCGATGCGTTCTCGCACGCCGTTGTTGTCTATGTATTCGATCAGGTGGCGCCGGAACGCATCGAGACCGGTGCGCGGCACCCCGCGCAACAACGAGGCATGGCCGAAAGTCGGCATCTTCGCGCAGCGCGGCAAGAATCGGCCGAATCGGATCGGCGTGTCGACTTGCCGCATCCTGCGCACCGACGGCTTGTGCGTATTCGTGGAAGGCCTCGACGCCGTCGACGGCACGCCGGTACTCGACATCAAACCGCACATGCGCGCGTTCGATTCGCGTGGCGACGTGCGCGAGCCGGACTGGGTGCAAGCGATCATGGCGGAGTACTGGTAGCCCATCGATTCAAGTGCGTCCAGTGAATGCCGCCATCGCGTTCCTTCGCAGCGCGGCCATTTGCGTCTATCGTCGGTCAGTGGCGGTTGGCCAGGGACTGCTGATGGCATTGCGCACGCCGTCGTTGAACACGGTTGCAGGAACGATCTTGCTGGCAGGTCGCGCCGCTGCGGCGACAGCGCCGCAGGCACCGGACAATCCGACTTCTTTCCAGGTGCCAAAGGGCGGCGCGGATTGCGCATGGCGCACGCAGAGGATTCGGCTGTGCGTTCGATCCAGTTCCCCGTCATCGTGATTTCTTCATGCGTTTGACGACGAGGTGCCGAGATGAATGATTTTGTTGTGCAGACCACCGATGCCAGTTTCGACAGCGATGTGCTGTAGTCGACTATGCCGGTGCTGGTCGATTTCTGGGGCGAATGGTGTGGGCCGTGCAAGGCAATGGCACCCACGCTCGACCAGCTGGCGGCCGACTACGCGGGCAGACTGAAGATCGCGATGGTTGAACTGGACAGGAATCAGAAGACCGCGCTCGCCTGCAACGTGCGCTCTGCACCGACATTGTTGTTGTTCAAAGGCGGCATGGTGCAGGCGACGCAGATTCGACTCGCATGACGCCGCCAGCTGATGCTGAGGATCGAGCGGGCGCCGTAGCAAGCGGATGCGTGGCGCGCGGGCGAATGCAGGGCGCTGGTTGACGGAGTACGCTTCGAGGAAATTTCGCTGAGCGCGCAAGAATG
>JBDSNK010000196.1:0-18978 GCA_039915385.1 Dokdonella sp. | reverse complement strand
GTCGCTCGATATTGACTCACTCGACGCGGCGGTTGCGCCGTTCGCGCGCAGCGGCGGCACCTGTGCACCGATACTGCCATTCGCGATCGCGGCCGGCGCGACGTGCACGCTGACTTATGTGTTCGCGCCAACCGCGGCCGGCGTTGATATTCGGCAGACGGTGGCGATTTCGGCGAGCGTAGCGGGTGACGGAAGCTTCGAGTTGACCGGAATGGCCAATTTTGCAGCCGATCAGTCCGTGACGATCACGGACAATAGCGCCTACGCCACGATCGGCGAAACCCGCGACTATATCGTTGTGGTTTCGAATGCCGGACCGCACACCGGCCACTCGATGCTCACCGTGGTTGATGTCGCGAAAATCGTCGGTGGTGGTACGTGGACATGCGTACCGACGGGTGGTGCGACGTGCTCGGGTGGTTTGAGCGATCATGTCCTTTCGGACACCGTCGTCCTGCCCGCTGGTAGCAGCGCGACGTATGTGTACAGCGTCTTGATTCCGCCGAACGATGAGGCGCAGATCGAGATGGAGGGTGTGTTGACGGTCCTGGCCCCCGCCTTTGACCCCGACTTTTCCAACGACTCCGCATCCGACACCGACGCAGTGGTGATTTTCCGCGACGATTTTGACGACGAAGCAACCCGTTGATCCCGCGGAGTGCAATGCACCTTGCTGGTTTCCGGCATTTTGAATGCGCATAGGAATGCCTTGATCAGATCAGGAAGCCGACGACCAACGGCATTCATGCGACTCGTCCGCGAATCCGTTCACCCCGTTGCCGCGATCGCTTCGAGCAAGCGCAGATTCAACGCGTGCTGTTGCGCCTGCCATGCTGCAAGTTGCAACGGATCGATCTCGGGCTGTTCGTCAAGTGCGCTCAGCCTGCGCTTCCACCACGCCTTGTAACGATAGGCGGAGATATCGCCGGTGATGTCGCTGCCGATGATCCGGCCCGCGAGCGCATCGATGGCCGTAACGAGATCGATGTCGCTGAGCCGACCCTGGTCCCAATTCGTGTGCGCGACCTCGGGGCTCAGCACGTCCTTGTCGATCGACAGGTACACCGGTGATGTCGAAGCACGGCGCTCCTCGATGAAGCGGTCGAGCAGGGCGCTTGCCGAAGCGAATGACCTGAATGCGCGACCGAGCCCGATGCGTGAAGCCCAGCGCGTGTCGACGCCGAGCGTCCAGTACGTCAACCTGCCGCGCACCAGTGGCGCAAGATAGTTCTCCCACGCATGGCTCGCGCTGACGTCGGTTGAACTGATGCCGACCACGTGCACATGCGTCACGAACGGTAGCGCGGCGACGCAACGCACCCACGAGCCGCAATGCACGCCGAACGGGAAGCGCATGTTGTCTGGATGGTTGTCGAACACGATGACCTCGAACGGCCCGCGGCTTGCGCAACGCGCGATCATTGGCCAACTCACGTGGTGGAAATCGCCGCTGCCCAGAAACACGGTGCCGTAGTGCTCGGGCAGACGCGCCGCGATCACCGCGTCGACTTCACGCAGACGACGGCGCGAACAGCCAAAGCGGATCGCTTCCTGCCACGGCTCAAGATCGATCACGGTCGCGCCAGGCAGTGCGCCGACCGAGCGATCGAAGTCAAGAACCAGCGGCGCGATCAACGGTTTCCCCTTTCTTCGAATGTGCATCGGACCAGGCGCGATCGCTCTCGAATCGCCGAGCGATCCTGCGCAAGAGCGCACGCAGCACGCGACTGCGCGGACGCACGGCATGTCGCGTGAAGGTGAAGCGTGCGCCAAGGTAGGCCTTGATTTCCGGGTCCGTCCAGCCGGCGACGTAGCCGGCAAGGCCCAGTCGCCTCGCCGTATCCAGATTATGCATCCAGCTGACGAAATAGAGATTTTGCTCGCGTGCTGCGGGGTAGGCGAAGCCGACGTACTTGTCGACCAGCAAATCGCCTGCGACGAAGCAGAGATTCCAGCCGATCATGCGCCCCGCGTGGCGATACACAAACATGATGCCGCCGCTTCGTTCATCCTGCAGCAGCGCGTCGAAGAAGTCGCGGCTGAGACGATCGAAATGGATTTCGCTTTGCGCGTAGACCTCGAGATAGCGAGCGTAGAATTCGTCGCGCACCGTCGCGTCGCGGAAGCATGCGGCGCCGGTCGGAATCTCCTCGATATCGAGATCGGCGCGTGCGCGCAGCTTGCGCCGAATATCCTTGCGCCGACTTGCTGAAAGACGCGCCAGGTAGTCATCGGCGGATTCGAAATCGATCGGCGACCAGGCCAGCGCCTGGCCTTCGAGCAGCACGAACCCCGCACGCTCGCAGGCGTCCGCGACGGCACGCGCCTGCGCATTGCTGGTTTGGTCGAGCAGTGGTGATTCGTGCGGGATGTCCTTCACGATCAGGAATGGCTGCCGGGTCACCTTTTCGTCGAGCCAGCTGGCGACGAGCACGTCCGCATCAATTTCAGCGGGGAATAGCGCGTATTCCGAGACCGTCGTACCAACAAAGCAGGTGCGCGGACGCAGCCAGCGGCCCCAGTGACGAAACAAGGGCAATGCACCAACGCGCTTGCGCAGGGCGTCGTCGGCCGTCGTCAGCAGATCAAAGTGCGCAATGAATGCTGGCGTGCCCGAGCGCAGGGTCAGGCTCGAGAAATCCGTCGGCGGATGGGCGAGGAAGTGCCGCACCAGCGCGAGCGGTTCGAGCAGGTTGCGCAATACGGGCAGATCCCCGACGCGCGGCGCCATCACTCGATTGCGCTGGCCATACGCGCACCCAGCGGCAACTCGAGCGCGCGCTTCTGCGCGATGCGCTGGAAGAATGCGGCAGACTGCTCAATCAGCTTGCCGCGGTCCTGATCGACAGTGACCATGTGATAGCTATTGTCGAGCAGCAGGGTTTCGACCGGCGCGCGAACGCCGCGTTCGACCACGCGCACGTTGCGCAGGCTGGCGACGTCGTCGTTGGATGAATGCGCGACGAAGCATGGCGCGCGAACGCGGCCGATCCGATGCCGTACGTGTTGCGAAAGGCGCTGAAATTCCGCCAGCGACGGCCATGGAAAGCCGGCAAGCCCTGCGGCCTGGCTGTCGCCGGACAGCATCGCGCCGACAATGCGGTTGCGGATGCGTTCGTCCTTGATGCCGTAGGGTTCGACTTCCGCGGAAACCCGCCGGCGCCCGAAACCAAGCGCGGTCAACACCGGCAACAGAAATGCGAGGCGTCCGATTGCCGGCGTGGCCCAGCCGTCGTGGAAGAACGTCGTGCCGTACAAGCCGAGCCCGTCAATGTCGTCGGGGCGGTCCATCGCGAGTTTCAAGGCGAGGATCGAACCCATCGAGAGGCCAGCCACAAACAAATGGTCGACTTGCTCACGCAGGCGGTCGGCCGCCGTGACAACACTGGCGTACCAGTCATGCCAGCCCGTGGCGAGGAGATCTGCTTCATCACCGCAGTGCCCCGCCAGCTGCATGCCGAGCACGCTGAAGCCGGCGCGATGCAGGCCGTTGCCGACAAAGCGCATCTCAGTCGGCGTTCCGGTCAGGCCATGGATCAGCAGGACTCCACAACGGTTTCCGCGCAGATGGAACTCGGATGGTTTGATCATGGGAAGGCAAATACGGCGGCGCGCGAGACTAGCAAACATCCGCGTCGATCGCAGGTGCACGGAGTCCAGTACTGGACCATGGCGGGCAGCTTGATCCGACGATCTTTCGTGCGGCTTTCACCTTGTGACGTTGGCCCAACCCTTGCTTGATCCGATTCAACCTGAATCAGTACATCCGTCTTGGAGATTGGGATGAGCCGCTGGCTCCAGTTCTACAGCCTTTCCGTCGCGGGTTTGCGCGACGTGTTGCCGGTGATCGGCGCGCTGGTCGCTATTCGGCCGGAACATACCTGCATTGCGGCGAGCATCCCAGGGTTGGGTGCGTGCAAGAGTACATTTTGCAAACCGGAGCGACGCGAATTGGGTGTGCGGCACTAAGGCGTTGTGCGATTGAGCGTCATCGATTGTCAGAATGGCGCACGCCCTGTCACCAGCGGACCGAGCGCTCGGAACATGGCTGCTCGACTCTCGCCGCGCTGATATTGGATTTGCCGAACGTGAACAAGGCGTTCGCGCGGAGATAGGAACATGAGCTACGACATCCTGAAAAATCTTGGCCTCGAACGCGTCGATATGGGATCGCCGGACTTCCTGAAAACGCTGGAGCGCCTGCAACGCGAAGCCTGGGAAAGCCTGCAACGCGAGGAAAAGAACCCACCCGATGAGCTGGGCGCGGACGAATTCGTCGTCCAATAGCGTGTATTTGGCTCCACGATCGCCCGAACGGCTGCGCAGGCCTGACCATCGGTGGGTGGTCCCAGCTGCGCTCCTGAACAGGCTGGACTTCTGTCCCGGCTCGCCGGGGAGTATCGTTGAGACTATGGGTCCCCATCCGCCACGTGTTCCCCCACCGCCAGTTCCGCAATTGGACTGGTCCACGCCTTCCGCGTATCTGCGTTCATGCAACTCCTGGCTAGACCAGATGCAGGAGTGGCAGCAGAACGCGCTGCCCGACTGGATCGAGCAATCGCGCCGCTATCTGCTGCAGAACGCGCTGATGAACCCCGAATCGCGCGCTCCACTTGCGGACATGAAGGGGCCGACCTCGACGTTGATCCGGCAACCGCTGATGGCGGTGCCGGAGATGCGCCTGCCGCCGCTCGAATAGCAGCGCGTCGCTGTAGTGGCAGCGCGCGCGACGCGCGCAGTGCATCCGAGTTCTGTCTCAAACTCTGTTAGCTGAGCGTCGCCAGTCGGCGGGACTTCGCCGCACGGCCTGACCTGGGGGTGCAGCAGTCGCGGGGCTCGCGAAACTGCTCGTCCGGCATCCCACGCGCTGAATCGGCTACGCCAATGCAACGTGGCTAGCGAATCCAGGAAATGCTGCGTCGGCGGCCAGCAGGCTATTGTTGGCGCTCGCCTGACGGCATCGAGAATCGGCGTTTTCCTACACATCGCGACGGCATTCCTGGGCATCGCATTCGACCCGATGAAGGCAGTCTGATGCCGGACCTGCCCACTTGCAGACGTCGCGATCGGCAAGGAGCCCGTGATGCCGGCCCGTCGCTCGGCGACAGCCTGAGTCAATCTTTTTCCAAGAGACACTGCCATGTCGATCCAGAATGCCACGGCCAGACCGAAGGCCGCAGCCACCATCCTGACGAGCGCTCGCACTGCGTGCACGCATTTGAACCCGATCGGGTTTCCAAAGACGGATCGGGAACTCCATCAGCGAGCGGAGATGATCGAGAAGGTCATCCGTGCTCGGCGTAAGCTGCAACAGTTGAGGGATCGCGCACAGGCACTGGAATGCGCACTTGGACGATTCAAGGCCTGTCGCGAAGCGATGCGCGCTTGACTACGGAGACGACGATGAACAAGGGTGATTTTGTTGGGGCCTCGCTGGTGCAGCCGTTGGGTAGCGATCAGGTCATGACACTCGGGGGTACGCCCGATGACTGGGTCTGCACTTGGATCGAAAACGGCCAGACGATGACGCGACAGTTCCAGCCGGAAGAGCTGCAGCTGGCTTCGAGTCCTGACCAAAAGAAATAACGCAACAATGCACGACGTGCGGTGACCCGCCGGTTACCGTTGACGATGCGGTGGATGGGGCTGCGGCGAGGGCCGACGGGACCCGCTGCATGCATGTGTGTGCTCGCGATGGCGAGTACGCGCCGGCGCCAAGTTGCGTGTGAGCAGCGCTGGACTAAGATGCCCTGGGCATTGCCTGCAATGGGCGAATCAAGAAGGACGCGCTGGTCGGCCGGTTGCCGATCAGCTTGCAAAGGGATCGAGCGCGAACGCGTGTCGAACGATTTGGCCGTCCGATATTTCGACCCAAGCGAACCGACCGCGAATGCACCGATTGAAATAGGCGATGGGGTCGACTGCTTGCGCCAGCAATGCCGCAACCACGGCCGGCACCGAATGAAACACGAAGGCGCGACCCGATGCGAACGACACCGTGAGCTTGTGCTTGGGCGTGTCGTAGCTGGTCGTCTTGATGACGCGCATGCCATCCATGAGCTTTCCTCGCGAGTAGGGTCGCCGCTGCAACCGTTGTTCGCAGTGTGCGCCTCCGCGCGTCTTTGCGCATGAACAAATTGTCGGGATCCCTGATTTATTCGATGCAAGATTGCGACAAGAGCGGCGTGCATGCCGGATGGCTGCAGCGATTGCCGTCAATCCCGAATGCACGATTAACAAATGGTCCAATCAGCGTCTTTGATTCATCGGCGGTTTTGCAGCGTGCGCTAATGTCGGCAGCGCGACTTGTCGGGAGACACGTCGCTTTTTCGGGGCAATCTATTGCAGCACGTCCGCATCCCCTGCGGCGTGCTGTTTTTTTTTGCGGCTCGATGCGTGGATCGCGCCCAAGGCGTTCGACTCACGTTGCGGCAGGCTGATCGATGTCAGCGCTGCGCGCGTGTGCATCCGGTCGCCGCGATCGCTCGCTTGCTGCTGACGCAGGCAGCGCACGAAGCTATGCTCGCGAAAACCCCTTGGGAACAATCCGTGCGCGAACTGTATCCAGAGATCCAGCCTTACCGCACCCATCGGCTCGCCGTCGATGCCATCCACGAACTTCACGTGGAAGAATGCGGCAATCCCGATGGGTTGCCCGTCGTATTCCTGCATGGCGGTCCAGGCGCCGGCGTCTCTCCCTACCATCGTCGCTTCTTCGATCCGAAACGCTATCGAATCGTGTTGTTCGACCAGCGCGGCGCAGGAAAATCGACGCCGCAAGCGGAGCTGCATGACAACACGACGTGGCATCTGGTCGCAGACATAGAGATGATCCGCGAATATTTCCGCATCCAGCGTTGGGCGGTTTTCGGCGGTTCCTGGGGTTCCACGCTGGCGCTCGCCTATGCGCAGAAGCATCCCGAACGCGTGACTGGACTGGCGCTGCGTGGAATTTTCCTCGGTCGCCCCGGCGAGCTGCGCTGGTTCAACGAACTCGATGGCGGCGCCTCATGGATCTTTCCCGAGCGATGGGCGCGGTATCAGGAACATATCCCGCCGCACGAACGCGCCAACATGACGGAAGCCTACTGGCGCCGGCTCGACAGCGAAGACCCCGCGGTGCGCCTGGCTGCTGCACAGGCCTGGGGTTACTGGGAAGGCGGCAGCACGACCCTGCTGCACGATCCGGATGAACCCGGCAATTTCGAGGAACCGCAAACGGCGATCAACCTCGCGCGCGCCGAAGCGCACTATTTCCGCCACGGGATTTTCCTGGAGGTCGACCAACTGCTGCGTGACGTTGATCGCATCCGGCACATTCCGGCGACCATCGTGCAAGGTCGGTACGACATCATTTGTCCGGTGAAAAGCGCATACGACCTTGCGCAGGCGTGGCCGGAAGCCGATTTTCATGTCGTGCTGGCCGGACACAGCGCGGCCGATCCGGCAATCGTCGATGTCCTCATCACCGCAATGGACGCATTCGCGGATCGCTGCCGTTGAGCACATGGTGTCGAGCAGCACCGATTTCCGTTTCACGCTGCGTTCTTCCGCTGCGTCAAGGCGGAGAAAATATTTCCACGGCTTGGTTTGTGCGCGAAACGAATGCGCGGTCAAGAAAAAGCCCGACCAACACAGTCGGGCTTGCCTTGGTGAGGCAGCTCTGAGGCGCCGGGAGTGAAGCGACGCCCACTACGACATGCGGGCTCGAATACGGATTTCAACGCGATCGAGCGAGGGCTTGAAACCTCGCGCGTGCGCGACCAAACCACATCGATGGGTCCTTGACCCGACCCATGCACGGATTGTTGGCACGCAAGCAAATCATGGCAGGATCTTTCCGCCGCTTGTGTTGCGAATGGAGACTCCTGAATGTTCGTGGAGTCTCCGTGTCGGGCGTCGACGACTAACCGTCGTTTTGTACCGGCGTCGACCTGTTTGCCTCGACCAGGTCACGGATGTTTTGGCCGTCAATCTCGCCATCCAGGATTCGATCCACAGCCGTCGTCACCACCGACGCTCCGCCCGATGAGCGGGCGAGCGCAGCGAGGGCAAGAGCAAGGACTGACAATTGTCCCTCAAGGAATGTGACGCGGGTTTTCAACGCGTCAATTTCATGGTCGCCTGCCATTGGGTCATTCAGCGGAACTGACTCATCGCTCATGGTTTGAATTCCTGTGGGTGGGCCGGAGACCGCAGCAGACCGTGCCGAGGCGATGATTTGCCGCCGCGGCATGCGTCGCTGGATCAAATCAGACGCAGGGCCGGGGCATCGACTAATTGCATCGCGCCAATCTCGGTCCATTCGAACTTTCCGAACACATGAAGCGCAAACGCTTCGTCCGGCGTGTTTGCGTCGGAAAGCAACGCTGCTACGGCCTCCGGTACCTTGTAGAAAACCATCTTTCGCAATGTATCGAAGGCGATCGTGAGGCGCTTGCCTTCAGGATCGTATTCGAGGAAGTTGATGTTGCCGGGATAGTTCATGCAGCGACAATGCACGAGCTCTGCTGAACATTTGCCGGCAATCCCGGGTGAAAGACGAGGTAGCAAGGAGCGGGTAGTCAAAGCCCGGCGTACGCTGGCTCATCGGTTCAACCCCGCATGAGCTCTCCGCACGCGTCGGACGCGTTACCGGGCACTGTCTGCTGCGGTCCTTCACGCTGATCAACGCCCCTCGCCGTGAGGTTGGGCGCAACAGCGAGATCTGCATGCCGCTCGAGAAAATGTTCGATGCGAGCGGCAAGCATTTCGACTAGGCGAGACCGCATTCATGAATGGGTTGCGCCGGATCCACAGAGCCAGCGCGCCATCCAGCAATCGGCGATTTCCTACACGCAGGCGCGCTGCTTGGCTGCATCGCGATTGATCTTTCGCGGGCAATCTCACCGTCGACCCACCGAGTCGGCGATGTGTGCTGGAACGGAGACCGAATGCCGGCTGGAAGCCAAACGACGAAAGCGGGTGATCTCCCTTTCTTCCAGTGAGCTGCCGCCATGGGTGCCATCACCAACGTCCGAAATGCCTTCGCTGCCGTGAGCGTGCTTGAGCATGCGCGCGATGCCTGCGCAAACCTCAAGCCCATGGCTTGTCCGATGTCCGAGATCGAGTTGCGCCAGCGCGCCGAAGTTGTCGCTCATGTCATCCGGGCACGTCGCAAGCTCGAGCTCCTGCGCGATCGTTCCGAGCGACTGCGAGGTGACCTGGAGCGCTTCATGGCTAGACGCCAGGCGATGAAGGAATGAACCCGAAGGTCGACCCATTGAAAGGGGTGCCGTCGAAGGAAACGCGCAGACCCACGACGGTCGCGATTGATCTCGACGATTCAACGCAAGCGACGTGGTGGGCGATGCATTTCGGAGTTACGCGCGCCGAGCTGCTGTTGGCGATCTTGCGCGCAGGTCGCGACGCGGAATCCGTGAGGAAGGCGCTGGGCAAGTAAGGATGCGTGCGCGGTACGTTCCTGGTGCGTTGCGTCCTCACGCGGCGTTTCACTGCGTGGCGCACCTCGAAATTGAATCCGCCAAGGAAATTTTGGCGGTGCGCCGCAAACAGTTGATTCAATTCCTCGAACGATCGATACAGCCGGGAGCATGACCCGCGCTATGGGGCTCGTATGTCGCGAGCGCCTGGATTGCTGGTCTTCTGGCGACAGACCATACAGCCTTCATTGCGATGCTGAAGATCGCGACGATGATGCGCGCAGTCGGGCGATGTCGGCGGTCATCAGATTGTCCGTGTATCCGTTGTCGAAGTGGGAGCGGACATAGTTAATGACGTCGGCCACCTGTTCGTCGGACAAGCTGTTGTCGAACTGGGGCATTCCGCCCCGACCGCCCAAGACGGTAGTCGCGGTGTAGAGTGCGCTCGCGAGATTCGAATTCGCAGAAAGCGCTGGATAGTTGCCAGCGCCGTGGGCGCCACGTGCATCGGCCATATGGCAGCCTTGACAGATGGCGCGATAGAGGGACTCGCCGTCGTGCTGCGCGAAGTGTCCTCGCTCCGCCAATGTTCCGGGTGGAGAGAACATTGGCAGCGTGTCGCCGAGGCAACATGGCGACAACGCAAGCGCAAGAACAACCATGAAGGGGCGTGTCCACGCGCGTGGCGTATGGCATGAAGTACGAGACATTTTCATGTGCTTTCCGTTCGCGTTGCGACAGCGTGCCGATGCAGGCGCCCGATCGCATCGATAGAGGACAGCAAGGCGCCTTCCTGCCACGCCGGCAAGCGCGATGCGTGTTCACCCGCAAGTACGATGCGCCCGTCGATCTGGCACAGATTTTCGTAGTGCTTCTCGCGAGCATCCTCGGACCATTTCGCGAAGCAGCCGTTCGCGAATGGCACGCGATGCCAGGCGACGGAAATGCCGTTCTCGAATTCCGCCGGATATTGCGGATGAATTTGCGCACCGAATGCAAGCGCCGCGCGCATTCGCTGCTCAGGCGTCATCGCGGTCAGTTCGTATGCATTGGTCCCCCACATGTAGGCGCCGAGCAGCACGCCCTTGCCGGACATGTTCTGGTCAGCCATCGGATAGCCGATCATGCCGATTGGCAAGTCGGTGTAGCTGATGCCGCCGTAGATGCGATCGTCCTCTTCCCAGAAGCGACGTTTGAATTGCATGCCGATCTTGACGGAGGACTCGTAAGGAACAGCACGAATGGCGGCTGCCATTGGAGCGCCGACTTTCATGTCGATCTGGCCCAGGATCGACAGCGGAATCGTGCAGACGCACCATTGCGCCTTGAGCTGCTGCGGCGCTCCTCCACGGATCGCGTCGATATACGAGACCTCCACGCCGCGCTCGTCCTGATCGATGCGCACGACCTTGGCGCCGAACTGGACGAGCGGCTCGACTTCGCGGTGAATCGCATTTGCAATGCGATCCATGCCGCCAACCGGCTGAAACATCGACGGAGCCAGTTCGTAGCGGGATGACGAGCGGAACGATCGCCACAGTCCTGACTGCAGAAGGTCATGAAGTGCGAGCGGCTCGGAAAAGACCGGGCGCGAGGTGAGTCCCCCGCCGGGGTCGCGATCGAACCCGCGCGCGTCGCTGGCCAGTTCCGATTTCCTGTAGCGAAAGTCCTTGTCGAGGAAGCCGAATGTGCGCAGTGCCTCGATCAGCTTTTGCTTGTCTTCGGCGCTGAGTTCGTCGTCCAGCTGGCCGCGATTGACTGCCTTTCCCAGCAGCTCGGCAACGTTGCCCTGAAAGTCCGCGTGCACATGACGGAAGCGCTGCGGTGCGCCACCGAAGGCAGTGCGCGAATGCACATAGGCATTGTGGTTCACTTGCGTGAACGGCTCCAGCGGCACCTTGAACCGCTTGGCGTAGTCGAGCATCGCGTGGTGATGATACGGAATCCGCCACGGGCCCGGGTTGAGGTAGTGCCCTGAATCGAATTCGCAACGCTGACGAAAGCCGCCGAGTTCGGTGTATTCGTCGCCGCCTCGTAGCGTCCATGCGCGCCCGCCGGCCCGATGGTTGTACTCGAGAACCTTGACTTGATATCCGGCGCGGTGCAATTCGTAGGCGGCGACGAGTCCGGCCAGTCCGGCCCCCAGTACGAGCACGGAGGCGCCGCGCGGAGCGCCGGAAAGATCGACGGGACCCGAGTAGGTCGACTCACGCGTGAAGCCCAGCGTCGACATCGCGTGATACAACACGGCTGCACCCGCGGATTGGCCGATGCGACGCAGCAGATCGCGCCGGCTTGTCGAGACTCCTGAGGTATCGGTTCTCATGGTGCAGACGTATTCAGTCCTTGCAGGAGGTCAGTGTGAGCGAACAAGCGCGCGACGTTCTGCGCTGAATCGCCATGCGTGCCGCCAGTTCGGCCGCGTTCAGAGAGTTTCTTCCGCCCGACTGTGTACATGCATCGTAGAGGCGGCTTGGTCGCGCCGAGCTCAATGCGCTGTGTCGGGTTTGTCGCGGACGGCTTCGTGTCCGTGTTCCGATTTTGGCAGCGGCAGCGGCAGCGGCAGCGGCAGCAGCATCGGCACCCGCGCGCGGTAGTTGAGATATTTCGCGCCGAGGTTCTTTATCAGGTCGCGTTCCTCCAGACGAACGCCAATGACGATGTAAGCGCTCGTCAGTAGCGCGAACAGAAGACGTCCTTGTGTCATCTCCGGCGCCGCCCAGAAGGCAATCAGAAGGCCCAGCATGATGGGGTGCCGCACGAATCGATACAGGAACTTCTCCGTGAAGACCGAGTCGGGCGCCGGCCTTTCACGCACCTTGCGCCAAACCTGAGCGAGTCCGAAGAGTTCAAAGTGATTGATCATGAAGGATGCGAGGAGAACGATCAGCCACCCCAGCACATAAAACGCCAGCAGGACCGGCGCTGCCGGCGTGCCGCGCAAGTCCCACACCGGCGTCGGCAACGGCTGCCACGCGACAAAGATCATGCCGAAAAACAGGCTTGAGAAGAGGACGTACGTGCTGCGTTCGATCGCGCTCGGGACGACGCGTGTCCACCATCGCTTGAACGCTGGCCGCGCCATCAAGCTGTGCTGAAAGCTGAAGGCCGCGAGCACGGTGACATCGATGACCAGTGCCGTCCAGCCACCGGCGCCTTCCGGGGCATTGATCGACTTGGGCACAAACATGTCCCCGACAAATCCTATGGCGTAGAGAAACCAGGCCAGGAAAAGCGCATAGCTGACAGCGGAATAGACGATGTAAAACGGATTCATGAATTTCCTCCAGCGTTTTCTGATTCGCGTGATTTCTTGCCGAGCGATGGGGCGCCGTGACGTATGCACGAAGCACGTGCGAGAGATTTCCTGTTGCGCGGAATGTGGTCTGGCCATGTGTCCTGCGAGTACGACACAACGGCATCGCCAGTGCGGAACACTACCGAAGAACGATTTTTCGAGACCCATTGCGCCACGCGGCATGCACATGGGTGAGCCCGCATCGGAGCATGGCTGCTGGCGGCAGACGTGAACGAAGGCTCAACGTGCGCGGGGCGTTGCTCGCGGGTGGGCATTTCAGGCAAGAAAAATGGGATCGCGCGGAAATCCGCGCGATCCCATCAAGGAGCGGTCGTTTAGAACTTGACCGTCACACGACCCCAGTAGTAGCGGCCCATCAAATCGAAGTCAGCCGGATCCGTGTTTGCGTTGATTGTGTTGTTCGCATACAGGAACGGCGGCTGCTTGTCGCTCACGTTGTTCACGCCGACGTCGACACGCGTATTGAGCGGCTCGATGTTGTAGCCGAACTGGATATCGTTGTACGTGGTCGCACCGTACTTGAGCTCCAAGCCATGGATCGTGCAATAGAGGCCGTCGCCGCACTGCGCGACCGGGAACACATCCTGCGACGGCGACTGCGAACCCATGCGGAATCGACCGATATAACGCATCGACCAAGAGGCATCGAACGAACCGAGCTGCCAGCCAACCTGCGACTGCGCGCGCCAGCGGGGGAACAGGCACTCGCCGGCACAAGCAGCGCCCTGCTCGGAACCGAATCTCATGAAATGGCCGGCATAGTGGTAGGTTGCGTTGCCAGCCCTGCCCGGAGCCGTGTTGATGTCGTAGTTCTTCAGGTAGGTAGTGTTCAGCGACACGTTGAAGCGACCGAACGAGAACTCCGGCAAGCGGTAGTTCAGCGCGAAGTCGGCGCCCGCGACATCGACGCGGCCGAGGTTGGTGGCTGGCTCCTGGATGTTGTTGATCTGACCTTGATTCGGACCGCTCTGGAAGCGGTGGATCAGGGGGCAGTATATGAGCGACCCGGTCGAGCACAGATTCAACACGCTCTGTGCGCCGATGTTGGTGATGTTGTTGATCAAGTACACCCGCCAGACATCGGCATTGACGGACAGTCCTTCCAGCCAGTGCGGGTCGTAGACGACACCAAAGTCGAACGAGCGTCCGAACTCCGCAGCCAGAGGGAGGCCTGCATATTTGGATCCCGACAGGATTCCGGTGATCTGACGCGCAGTGAGTACATCCTGGTTGATGAACGTGCCGTCCGTCGGCACGCCGACGCAAGCGGGATTGACAGGCGTTCCAGTGTAGTTGTTGCACGGATCGGAAGAGAGCGCCGGTGCGTCGAGGATCCCGCCACCGAAAACATTCCGGACCGTCGGCGCGCGGAATACCTTGGAGACCGTTCCACGCAGCAACAAGTCCTCGATCGGACGCCATTCGACTGCCAGCTTGGCGTTGTTGGTGCTGCCGAATGAGCTGTACTTGGAATACCGGTCGCCAACCGTCACGTTCAACGCATGGATGAATGGCAGGTCCTTGAGGATCGGCACGAACAATTCCGCGTAGGTTTCCTTGACGTTATAGCCGCCCTGCAACGCCGAAACGCACTGGCTGCCCAGGATGCACTGGAAAGAAACTGGATCGATGATCAGTGAGGTGTCGCCGTTGCTGTGCGTATACTCGGTGCGATGATTGGCGCCGATCGCGAGCTGCACGCTGCCGCCCGGCAACTCGAACAAGGGTCCGTTCAAGTCGAGGCGCTTGACCGTTTCAATCGTGTAGAAACTACTGACTCCGGGTGAGGCTGCCTTGCGCAGCGCCGCTACGGTGTCCGGGTCCTTGAGGTTGAACGGATTGAACGGCGTGCAGCCGGCGATCGGCGCGGCCTGCGTTCCGCACAGGACGGTGCCGACGGGACCCGCCGCAGGATCGGTATTCAGGAAGGACGGACCAGTGCCTTGGTTCAGCAGACCGATATTGGGCAGGCCGCCGGTAATGGTGCTGATCGCCGTATGACCGTAGTCGTAGCCTAAATCCCAGTTCCATTGCTGGTCGTTCCAGATCGAGAATGAGCCCTTGAAGCCGGTCGAAACCTGATCGTCGTTGCGGCCATTGTTCTGGGTGCGGTTGCCGCTGGCAACGAGCCGATCGTTGAAGGTGAAGTTATCGGCGTTGAAATCCACCCCGAATGGATTGTAGTAGCTGTCTTTGGAGACGACCGCGCCGCCGGCGGTGCTGTAGATCGCTGGAGCGAGCTGGAATGCAGCCGCGGTTTTGTTGTGCAATACCGACAAATACGCCTCAAGATTGTCGGTCAGCTTGTAGTTGCCGTTGAGGAACAGGCCGCTGCGTTCCTGCGGGGTCAGAATCAGGTTGACCGTCGCAAAATTGTATCGATCACTTGGGCCGGCCGTTCCTGCGTTGTTGCGGAAGCAGCGGAAGTCGCCGAGGCCGGTACCCGCGGTGCCCGGCACCTGCGTAACGAACGTGCAGCCGAATTGCGGGCGCAAAGCCGTTGGAAGCTGGATATGCCCGAACTCTGCGGAAGTAGAACCTCCGATCTTGCCGATGAGAGGCTGTGGCGCCGACGGGCCGAGGCCGTTGGTGCCATTCAGCGAAACCGAGTTCTTCGAGAAATCCCTGTGACCGGCAAGCACGCTGTCGATTTTCTTGTAGCTGATGCCGGCCATGATGCTTCCTTTGTCGGAGCTCTGGCCAAACGTGAATTGGACGCCCTTGCTGACGCCGTCATCGTGATCGGATATGCCGTAGTCGGTCGAGATCTCGGCGCCTTGGTAATCACTGCGCAAAATAAAGTTCACTACGCCGGCAATCGCATCCGAGCCGTACACCGACGAGGCGCCGTCGGTCAGGACTTCGATGCGCTCGACCATGTTCGCCGGGATCGCATTCGGATCGCCGCCGAGGAAGCGATGACCATTGATAAGCACCAGTGTGCGCGCCGTACCGAGGCCGCGCAGGCCGATGCTGGTAAAACCGGTGCCACCACCATTGTTGACCTGCGGATTGGTATTAGGGCCAGTGACCGCCGGCAGCGACTGCACGAGATCACCCAAGGTCAGCTTGCCCGACTTCGCGATCGCTGCGCGATCGATGGTGACAACCGGATTGGACGTTTCAATATCGACGCGACGGATATTGGAGCCCGTCACGGTGATTGTTTCGAGTTTCTGGGTTTGTGCATCCTGGTCCTGCGCAAGAGCGTACACGGGCAACAGGCCCAGCACGCTCAAGGCAGCCAAGGATTTGACGCTCATCGGCGTCGTCGAGAAGCTGGCTTTTGTATCGAGCGCCAGTCGGATCGCTTGTCGGAGCAGCGTATCGTTCATTCAATTTCTCCCGTTTTTCTGTGGTGGCCTTCTTGAAATAGCCTGGATCGGAAGCCGCAGCGCCCGATCCAGTTCGACCTTGAAACCTCAACCTCAACCTTCGCCCTCGCCGAGGGCGTCACCTCCTCATCAAATTCGATGAGCGAAGAACTTCGCGCCGCATCCGACGCCTTGCCTTGTGTGCGCCGATTTGCGGCAGCGTAGATGTCATGCGACCGCTCGCAACGAAGCGAGCCGTTCGTCACGCAAGTCGGTCGCGGTCATGCCGAACCGGCGCTTGAACGAGCGTGCGAATGCAGAGCGGTCTTCATAACCGCTGATACGCGCCACTTCTGCTATTGCCAACACGCTGGTATTCAAGAGTCGATGCGCATGGCGCAGGCGTTGCTCGATCAGGAGCGCGTGAGGGGTTTCTCCAAAAGCCGCACTGAAAGCCCGGATGAAGTGGCACGGCGAGTAGCTGGCGAGTCGGGCGCACTCGGCCAAGTCGAGCGCACGATGGCAGCTGGCCGTCATCATGTTTCGCACGCGGTGAAGACGCAGGAAAACGCCGCGTCGCTGGGCACGGGTTCTGCCCGGGCAGCGGTCGATGATGTCGTGATATTCGGCCTGCAGATCGGCAATCGCCGTTGCAGCAGACACGACGGCTGCATCGACGGCATTTTCATCGGTCTGCTGATTGGATGCCGCGCGCACCAACGCTGCGACGCTGCGGCGAACCAGGCGATCGGCATCGTGCTGCGCGGGCAACAAAATCGGTCCAGGCAGATAGGCTTCGCTCTCCGTGCCCGTCAGCGCGCGCCACGTTCGTTCACTGGTCATGAGAGCTATCCACAACGCAGGGCCACGCCCGGTGATCTGTACGCCTTGCCCTTCGTCGACAACGATGAGTTGGCCGCGCGCCAGTATCTGGGTCGTATCACGGTCGGAAAACTGCACGCGCCCCTTCAGCGGGACAAGAATCGTGACCGCGGCAGTCTTCCCATACAGGACGCAGCCGCGGCCCGATCCGGCAACGATGTGCAAAGTATCCTTGCGAATTGCACTCTCATGCTCCGCAATCTTTCCTTTGCTGCCTTCGGCGAGGCGTTCAAAATGGACGTGCATGAATTGGCACCATTAATGATTGATTGCGCATGCCGAAATACCGAGTCGACACGGCGTGGCGTGCACGTGCGCGAAGGCCACGTCAACGCATTCACATTCAGCGAATTCCTGATTTGTCAGGGGCTCGATTCGTCAAATCCCCACTGGACATCAATCACCAGCAACGCTTCATTCCTCGCGAAGGTCTGCTTCATTTCTTCGCCATCGGCCAGTGGCAACCGGCGTCCTGCTCATGCAGCGTGTGCCTGCGCCGGCGATACTCCAAAACGCCGATCGGCTACATCGGTAAAGTCGATGGGGACAGGTGTTCATGCAGAAATAGCTTGAGCTTTGACATCTTCGTGTCTTCGGGAGCGTGGTCGAATTGGGTGCGTATTCTCGGGCGGATGAAGCGAGTGGTATCTCGCAGTCAACGGCTTCCGCGGCGTTGAATGCACCATGGCGCATGCTTGGCACAGCGGTTTTTCGCAACGCATTGCCATACCCGGAAGCGACACCGCTGCATACGGCGATTTGCGCGTGCCATTGCGGTCGCGGAAAAATCATCACGCGCTTCATCGACGGGGCTCCGTGATGCACATGGAATTGCGGGGATACGACACGCTCAACGCCTCCGGAGACAGCCAAACAACGAAGAAGGGCAAACCGGCGGTGAACTCCATTGGCCAGCCATTCAAATCATCCATCCTCATGCGCACAACGAAGTTCGATGAACATATGCGCCACATGCGACGTCAAGCCTGCTTGTTGCTGCTTCAGCTGGCATCGCATGGCGTATACCGGTGCCAAACTACGTTCCACGTCCTCCAGGAAAAAGTTTCCACGTGCGAATAACGTGCATTCGGGTCGGCACGCGGTCAGCTGGATTCCGATGGGTTGGATAGCCCGCAGTGACTTTCGTTGCGCACGCGGAAGACGGTTGCGTTGGCTGTCGGAACGCAATCGTCCTACGATAGGCTCGAGCGCAGGCTATTCAGCTTCGCTTGCGGTCCCGGTGTCGCCCGTTGTCTCCGGGTCGTTTTTTTCAGCGCTTTACTCAATGAGCAATCCGAAGACTTCCATGGTTACGGAGACCCTGCTTCGCCACTACTTCGAGGAGCTTCTCGAACTCCCGCCAGAGCTGCGTCACGCACGGATTGCTGCGCTGGAGTTGCATACGGATCTTCGTCAGCGGCTGGTCGCGATGTTGGGATTCGACGAGCTCGCCACGCAAAGCGAGCCGGCGCGTGAACCCTTGGCGTTCTACGAAGTCGTGCGGGAAGGCAAGGGCACGACACTCAAAAGCATGCTTATCCAGGATGCCCACGGCTCATCTCCGGTGCGCATGGACGCCGCCCGAGTGCTCGGTGATTTGGTTGATGACGAACACGAATTCGGGGATCACTCGCTTGTAGATACTGAAATCGGCTCGTTCCAGTTGCTTGAGCTGATCGGGCAGGGAGGGTCGTCAGCGGTCTTCAAGGCCGTTCGCGCTGCGGGCGACGGATCGCAGTTCGTTGCGCTGAAGGTGCTGCGCACAGGCCTGTACTCCGCTTCCGCGCAGCGCCGGTTTCGGCGCGAGCAGGCGATCCTTGCGAAGCTGACGCATCCGAACATCGCAAGCTTCATACAGGGCGGAATAAGTTCGGCGGGTATTCCTTACATTGCGATGGAACTGGTCGACGGCGTTCCAATCAACGTCGCAGCTGACGAGCGCGGCTTGAACATCCGCCAGCGATTGCGATGGTTCTGTGTTCTCTGTCGCGCAATTGAATCGGCGCATGCGTCGCTGGTCGTCCACATGGATTTGAAGCCG
>JBDSNK010000189.1:0-17213 GCA_039915385.1 Dokdonella sp. | reverse complement strand
AGCCACGAGCGCATCTATCAACACATCGCCGAGGATCGTCAGCGCGACGGTACGCTGTGGAAGCATCTGCGCCAACGCAAACGACGACGACGTCATCGCTGCGGCACGCCGCGGCAGCGCCAGCGTTTTGGCGGGCGTCGCATCCACCAACGACCTTCGGTCGTGGAGACCCGTCAGCGCGTCGGTGACTGGGAGGGCGATACGATCGTCGGCAAAGGCTTGGCGCGCATCGTGACGCTGGTCGAGCGCAGGACGGGCTTGGTGCTCCTGCGGCGCGTCGCCAACGGCGAGGCCGACCCCACCATGCGTGCGATCGTGCATGCGCTGTATCCACTGCGCGCGCGGGTCCATACGCTCACCTGGGACAATGGCAGCGAGTTCGCCGAGCATGCGCTTATCGACATCGTGCTCGATGCGACCAGCTACTTCGCCGCCCCCTATTCGTCGTGGCAACGCGGCAGCAACGAGAACCTCAATGGACTCGTGCGTCAGTACCTGCCCAAGGGATGCGATCTAGGCGCCATTACCGATGAGCAGCTTCAACAAATCGAAGACCGACTCAACCAGCGTCCGAGGAAACGGCTAGGCTATCGAACACCTCAAGCGAGGTTCGACGTTTCCTTCAACCGTGGTGCACTTCGAAATTGAATCCGCCCCCCAAAGCCGGTCTACGACCTTGAGGGTGGCTTCTGGGCCGTCGTGGTTCCGGCATTGAAACTCGATGTGGGGAACTCTGGCGTCATACCCGGCGTCGGCGACAAGGATATGCCTGTGAAGGGGTATCCATTTCGCGTAGTGCGGCAGGAAAAATTGAATGCGGGGGTCTATGGCGTCGCGGATACCAAAGTGGTTGAGGTCTACGAGCCCAGGACCAGAGAGTTGTTCACATTCTGGGTAATCGACAAGCCTCCCTACGTCCTGCGGTTCACGGTACCTGGTGACGACTATGATCAGTCGTTCGATGAGCTGGGTACCGAAGGGCCGATCGACTGGAGCTTTTCACAATAGAGTCCGAACAGGGGTGGTCCGGGCTGCCCCATTCGTCGACTCGGCTCCGAAGCCCGCAGCAGGCTGGGTTCCTGCGACGCGAATGTCTTCCGCGCGCGCAAAACCGGGATTGATGGAGTGCGGCAAGAATTCGCCGTGCATCCTGTCCTCCCGGGTCTCATCCATGACCACGCTCAAGTTCAATCACCTTGCGTTAGCCTCGCTCGTGCTGCTTGCCGGAAGCAGCGATCTGCCTGCTCGGCAGCCGAAGGCAGTCGAGAGCGGCATGGCCGCTTGTCGAAACCTGGGGCTCCTCGTTATGCACAGCTCATCCAATTGCGGATTTCAAACGGCGTGGGTCAACACCCTCGCACGCTGCTTGGCAGCGTTGCTTTTGCTCGCGGTGATCAACCCGCGATGCGAGGCGCAATCCACAGCGCGTGATCAAGAAATTGCGAAACAGGTGAATAAATATTCGGTGAGCAACAATTGCTCCGAGGCGTTCCTCGAAGACTTTTCAATCCCGACAGCCGTTTGCGCGGCGAAAGTGGCTCAGGCGAAGGAGACCTGTCCTGCCATCATTGGCAAGGGGCTGCCTGCCGAACTGGACGACAACCAGCGCTACCGCGTCATTGCCCGTTCGCACGTCTGCATTATCGACACCATTCTGGAAAAAGATCCGGATATCGGATACGCAGACCGCACAGCCGACGCTCTCTGGGAAAAGGTTCGCCCGCATGAAGTTGATCCCGCCGTTGCACTGCAAAACCTTGAGCAGATCATCTCTGTGTCACGTCCCGCGGGGACCCGGCGTGCGAGCATCGAGTTTTACGTCGCCACCACACGGCCGGACGGAACCACGCGCGAACTGACAGATCTGGAAGGGGCGCCTCTGTACATCGAGAAAGAGCCATTCATTACTACGACCGACATTGTGAGCGTAGACGTTGTGCCCGCTTCGGATTTGAACTATTCAGCCATCCAGCTCCACTACAGTCGGTCCGCAGCTCGGCGTCTCAAGGAAATAACCACCAGTCGTCCACGCGGCAAGATGGTCGTGCTGGTCGATGGGAAAGTCCTGGTGGTCTTGAACTGGTTTCTTCCGCTCGAGTCGTCCACCATGTTTTCAAATTCGTACGATCGCAATGAGGCAATGCGCCTCGCGCAGAGTTTTGCACCGTAGGAGTCCGTGGTTTGGCTCCGCATTCAAACGGCGATCCCTCCCGACTGCGCTGCTGTTGTTCCTCCAAGTGCACACATGAGCGCATTTTCGCTCCGCTATCGGGTCTTCCTGACCATGACTCAACCGTCGGGGCTCGCGCACGCGGGCTGCTCGCGCGACGCCGCACCCAACATCACAGGGTGGCAGCGTGACCGCTGAGGAGGGGGTGCTCCGTGGTCCTTTGGAAAGCATCGGCAGGCGTGCGATTCGTCATCTCGTCGGCGCTGTGTGGCTTGTAGCCTCTGTCGGGTGCATCTTCTTCCTCGCCGAAGGCATCTGGCATGATCGCCTGATCGCCACCGCTCGCGCCGGTCACCCCATCGCATTTTCGTGGGTTATCGCGCGGGCGACGTTCGTATTCATTGCGCTCACTGCGTTTTCGGTGATCCTTCACGAATGTGGCCACGCGGTCGCCGCGCATTGGATGCGCATGACATTTTTGAGCATGCGTGTTTGGCCATTTGAATGGGTACGTCGACGCCGTGGCGTGCGCGTGCAACGCGCATACGCCGCAAAGCCGATCGCCTGCGTCATCGCCATGCCCAACCCGGAAGGCACGGTGAGCAGACAGTGCGCTTGGTATGCCGCCGGAGGACCCGTGGCCAATGCCTTGATCGCTGCGCTCGCGGGCGCGTACTTGCTGGTGAATGCGATTCTGTGCATTCCGACGAACGGGATAACGACATTGATCGTCGTCGTTGGCGTTCTCAACACGTACCTGGCAATCGCGAACCTGCTGCCGATCGGGCGCGCGGTGCCTAGCGATGGCACCCAGATTCGACACGCGCTTCGAGGGCTGGCGGCGGCGAGGTGGGAGCCGGAGTACCTCCGGTACATGGATGTCTTGTTGTTTCAGGCGAATCCCGTTGAAGTGCCACATTCAACGATTGCCCGCTGGCAAAGTTCGTCGGAGCCAGCGCTGCGGGCGACCGGGTTCTATGTCAGCTTTCAGGCCGCACTGGCGGATGGCGACATGTCGGCGATCGTCGCTGCCTACACGTGCCTGGTCGAAGGAGTGCGGGCACTCGGAGCGCAAGGCTATGCGGCGTGTGGTGTGTGGCTCGCGATGAGCACACTCGAATTCGTCTATGAAATCTGCGTGCGCCAAGGGGATATTGCAGAAGCTATCCGGCGCCTCGACGCCTTGGGTCGAATGCGTCGCCTGGCGCCAAGATCGCTGTCCATGCGCGTGGACGCGGCGATTGCATTCCGGCGCGCCGAGCGAAAACGCGCACTAGCGTTGTTGCAGCGGGCACGACGGGAGGCAGAGAACGATTTCGCGGCTTCAAGCCGCGCGTACGGACTTTCGAAACTCGATGCGCTTGCCCGTCTCGTCGGCTTGTCCAGTGCCTGACGGACGAGTGCAATCGGGTCGCCGCATCGCTGCCGTTGAGGATGCGATCATTCGACCAGGCAATGCAGCGTGCGCTCCTTCCGCCTGCCTCCCCACGGTGCGGCACGACTGCCTTCACACCTCAGTACGAGATCGCAGACTGCCGGACGCACACAACCCTTTCACGCTACCGCGTCAGGGGTTTTGATGGCTTGCAGCGCGAGCCGGAGTCAACTCCCTGAAGCGCATTCGATCGAGCAAGGACGGGGCGTATGGGGTGATCTGCTCAACAAAGGTTCGAGTCGATCGAACCTCACCGCGTTTGGCTCAGGTGTCTCGGTTGTCGCTCTGGTTGGTTGTCGAGACGTTGGGCAATGTCCGGCTAGAGCGCTGAACCGTGTTTGCAGATTGGGCAGGCGAGGGTCTGAAAAACCATCCTTTTCTACGTGCGAGACATCGACGTGACTGGAGTCATTCACCTTCCCGATCCGCTTGAGCGGGCCGAGGTGTTGCAAGTCGCCAACGATTCGGAGCCTCACCTTGCCCCGCGCAGATCATTCCCCGGAATCGTTCTGCGTATACGAAATCAACGGCGAGCGTGTGCCGCGAACAGGGTGTTCGATCAAAACCAGTGCGATGGAGTCAAGCCATGCAAGCCACAACATGTTTCCGAGCCTTGGTGTTTCTCGCGGGCGCGCTCGCGGGATCTTCGCTCTCTGCCCAGACGTCAACGACAGTCCGTGCAGCCACGCCGACCATGGTTGCAGATCAATCCGGTTGCGCAAGCATCAACTACTATGACGTGGGACCCGGAAAATCGTATA
This sequence comes from Dokdonella sp., assembly GCA_039915385.1. Classification (GTDB taxonomy): domain Bacteria; phylum Pseudomonadota; class Gammaproteobacteria; order Xanthomonadales; family Rhodanobacteraceae; genus Dokdonella_A. The sequence continues at coordinate 12,847 of JBDSNK010000189.1, read as the reverse complement.
GCGCGCTGATGCAGCTGCCATGGAGCAAGCTCAAGGGCTGCGACAGCGTCAGAATCTATCCAAAGCCCAACAACGCACCGTATTACGAAATGATCCTGCTATCGGCCGGCACCAATCTCGCACCAAGCTCGCCGACCAGGTTCATGCGTGTCATCGGGATGCCAGACCCTGTCAGTGGGGATCTGCCCATCATCGACGGCACCAACGCAACCCAACTCGAAACGGTGCTTGGCCAAACACGAACGCTCCAGTACTGGGAAAACAATAATCCAGTCCGCGCTTTGTACCGTTACGGCTTGGTCATGATATCGGGCCAGATCGGGCGCGACATGAATTTCGGACCCGCCGGTTACATCTCGATCGAGAATCTCGATATCCGCAATGCCAGCTATCCGGGAACATTTTACGATGGCAAGTTCTACGCGACACAGCCAGACACGACGGCCTCGTATGACCTGTTCACGTCCTGCATTTTTGCTGAAGTAGCCGCGCACCTGATATTGAGAAACAACGCAATCCACGGCTGCGGCAACGGCATATTCATCAATTCCAAAAACGCCTCACTGGTGGAGCTTTCGCAGGATATCCTGATTGAGGGCAATCAGATTTTCAACAACAGCAATGCGGCCGGACTCGGCGGCAGCAACGGCCGCCACGAGCACAACAGCTATACGGAAGCTCGTGACATCATCTACCAGAACAACGTTTTCGGAGACGTCAAGCCGGGCGCGTTCGGTGACTGTCTGAAAGATCGATCGTCGGGGCTGGTTGTTCGATACAACGTATTCGCGTCAAATTGCGGCAACCAAATGAGTCTTCTGAACTCGACTGGCGGTCAGGCGCTGATTTGGGGAGATCCGGGATATTCGACCACGTACATTTACGGAAACGTGTTTGATGTATCGATGCAGGCCAATACCTCGCTTGCACTTTACGGCGGCGATGCCAACAGCACGACCACGTATCGTCAGGGCACGCTTCATTTGTACAATAATACATTTACACTGAAGGGGGATAATATAACCACGTCACCGTATCCTTCCGTTTTCCTGTTTCACATGGACATGCAAAACGCGATTGCGGATATAAGAAACAACATATTTTTCACGACGCCGGCAACGGCGGGTGCCGAGGGCAAGGTACAGGTGATGTCGTACGGTGCAGGCACGGCCAACCTGGCCAATAATTGGGTATCGCCGAGCGCTGCGCAGTTTTGGCTGGGGCATCCGGTAGCGGGCGCCGTTGTCAACGGTTGGAATACCAACACGGGTGCGAACAACAACCCAATGATGCAGCAAGATTTGCGTCCGGCGCCCTGATCACCATTGCTCGATTCGGCGGCGCCCCTCGCTCCCGGCGTCATCAGTTCCGGGAACCTGCCCAATGGTGTTGCCGGGCCAGGGGCGGGCATGATTCGTCCAAGTGATGGTCATCTCGATATCGGCGCCTACGAAGGCTTGCCACTCGACACCATTTTTCGAGCTGGTTTTGAATAGTGCATACTCATGCGGCGGACTGCGGTCCGTTCGACCGGGCATGGCGTGTCGGCACAAGGAGAACACCGTGAATCGTTTCTTGCCCATGGCGTGCGCGCTGATGGCGCTCCTGCTGGCAGCAGTCAGCCCTCGCGTCGATGCCGACGAGTCCGCGTCGGCCCCCTACTTCTCCGTCAACGACGGCAAGACGATCGAGCGATTGCCGCTGCTGCAGACGAATGCGGACGTCAACGTGGCGGGACCGATCGCGGAAGTCGTGCTGAAACAGACCTTCGAGAATCGTGGAGCGGCCACGATCGAGGCGACGTATGTGTTTCCCGCATCCGACCGGGGTGCGGTGTCGGCACTCACAATGCGGATCGGCAGTCGCATCGTCCAGGCCGAGATCCAGGAACGTTCCGAAGCCAAGCGAACCTATGAGGCGGCCCGCGATACGGGTCACACCGCAGCACTGCTCGAGCAGCACGATGCCGGCACCTTCACGATGAACCTCGCGAACATCCTTCCCGGCGACAGGATCGACGTCGAACTGCACTACACCGAACTGCTGGTGCCGACCGACGGGTACTACCAGTTCGAATTGCCGAACACGTTCGGTGTCGAGCACTATCTGCGCACGGGAGAGTCCAGCCCAAACCGACCGACGTCCACCGATCCGCAAGTGACCGACTACAGCTTTGCGGTGAACGTGCATGTCCACGCGGGCGTGCCGATCGCGTCGATGGAAAGTCCGTCGCACCACGTGCTCATCGAGGCGCCGACAGCGATGGAGCGTGTCGTGCGGCTGGCCGACGATGAAATCAAGGCATCCACACGCGATTTCGTGCTTCGCTATTCACTCGCCGGCGGAGAGATCGGCAACGGCCTGTTGCTATACCCGGGCAAGGACGAGAACTTTTTCCTGCTCATGATGCAGCCGCCGCGCGCACCTGCGCCTGCGGCGATTTCTGCGCGGGAATATATTTTTGTCGTGGACGTCTCCGGATCGATGAGGGGTCCGCCGATGGAGGCCGCCAAGGCGATGATGCATTCGCTGCTGGCCACCCTCAAACCGCAAGACCGTTTCAACGTGATCCTGTTCGCGGGGCGTTTCGACATCCTCGACAAGCGTCAGTCGCTGCCGGTGGGGAGCGACACGATTGGTCGTGCAATGGCCCTCATCGACGAGGTCAAGGCCTCCGGCGGCACCGAGCTCCTTCCGGCGTTGGAAGCCGCGTACGCGTTGCCACGTCCGAGTGGGATGTCGCGCAGCATCGTGGTCGTCACCGACGGAGGCATCGCAGCGGGCGGCGACGCCGCTCGGTTGATCCGCTCGCACCTGGACGAGGCCAATTTATTCGCCTTCGGCACCGGGCCTGGCGCCGATCGGCCGGTGATGCGACGCCTTGCGCGTGCTGGCCTTGGCGAACCGTTTTTTGCGGAAGACGCGAAGGCGGGCGCGGCCGAGACGCAGCGTTTCCGCAGCTATGTGGAGCAGCCCCTGCTGACCGACATCCATGTCGATTTCAACGGCTTCACGCCGTATGACGTGTTCCCGGAGAAGCTTCCTGATTTGTTCGCGCAGAGGCCGCTTGTGCTGATCGGCAAGTACAAGGGACCAGCGGCAGGGCAGATTCGCATCACCGGCAAGGGCGGCGATGCACCGTATGTCGGCACGCTCGAGATGGCTACCGCAGCGAGCGGCGACTTCAATGCCCCGCTGCGGACGCTGTGGGCGCGCGAGCATATAGCCGATCGCCTGGATGCCGGCGATTCGTCAGATCAAGAGAGCAGCGCTGCGCACGACCTGGTGAAGATGAGCCTTGACTACAGCGTATTGACGCCGCTGACGGCTTTCATCGCCGTCAGCGCAGAACAACGCAGTGACGGCGCTTCGCCGGTCAAGGTTGATCAGCCGGTCGCTGCACGCGCGAGCATGAACAGCTACTCCGGTGGCGGCGGCGATGCGTTGCAGGCCAGCGTGCGCCTGTTCGGCGGCGCGGCGCTCGCGAATGTCGCGCACAGCTCCGCTGCGGATGTTCGCGAAGTGGCGGGCAAGCAGTTCCGCGAGCTGGACGGCGTCTGGACCGACACCACCTGGGATCCAACCAGCGTCACCTTGCGCATCCGTCGCGGCAGTCCCGCGTATGTAGCCCTGCTCGCACTGCGGCCCGAGCTGGCGAGCTGGTCCTCGCTCGGCAGCACTGTGCTTGTCCGAGTCGGACGCTATTCGATACGGGTCGGCGACGATGGCTTCAGCAACTTCCCGGTGCAGACGTTGTCGCGTGCGGCGCGCGGCTGAGGCGTTGCTTGCATTGGCGTTGTCGTGCGCGACCACCGCGCACGCGGCGCATGCGCAGGAAGCGGCACGCCACGACGTCACCTTCATCCTGGGTGCCGATCCCGACGGCGCAGGATATTTCACGGCAGCGGCAGCCTACTTTCGTGCGCGCGCGCGCAGCGGCGAGGAAATCGTGCTGGGACAGCACTCGCTTGCGGGTGTTCGCGAGTACCTCGCGCAACCCGCGCTTTACGGAGATGCGCCGTGGGGCACCATCCGTTTGGTGGCTCACGGCTCGCAATGGTACGGATTGCGCGTCCCGATATTCGACGGCGATGCCGCGGACGCAACATTGGCAGCAATGGAAAGCGCATCCTCCAGCGGCGCATTCCCGCCCCTGGGATCCACACAGGGCGACGCACAGACGCGTATCTTGATTGAAAGCTGCGGAATCGCGCGCAGGCCTCGCCTCATGCAGGCGATTTCGGCCTTGCTCTTCGATAAGGACATACACCCGGTGGTCGAGGCGAGCCGAGAGTACGTTGCGTTTCGCGCATGGACCAATCGCGGCGAACAGCATAGCGAACGCGTGGAATTGCCTTATGCGGCGCTTATTTCCGCGCGATCGATCACGGATTCATTTTCAGCCGCCGACACGCGCAAGCGCTTGCGCGCGCTATGGTCCGCCGAAGCCGGCAAGTCGCCGCCCGACGATCTGGTGGTGCACGAAGTGCCGGTGGAAGTTCGCCTGCCATTGGCACGCGCCGCTGCATCAAGTCACCGCTCCGAATCGAAAGGGCCGCTGTACGACCTCGGCTTGCGGCCCGATCAGTTTGATTGGATCACACAAGGCAAACAACGAGTGGGGAAGACTCATATCGTGACGCTCGCACCCGTCACGGTCGATTGGGTGCTGGCGCCGGCACAGTGAGCTGAAATCACGCGGCCGTGGCGTGCAGACATCAAAGACAGCGCCGCCAACGAAAACGCGTCGCGTCAACTTCCCGCGCGCCGAAACCCGTACTTCGCCGCGATGGTGTCGATCAGGGCGCAGGCTTGCTTGGGGTCCTGCTGCATCAGCAATCCGACGGGTTCCATTTCCTTGCCGAATGTTTGCCAATCGTCGCGCTGCAAGTTCTTTTCCTGCGCATGCTTCTGGAACGATTCGGTGAGCCACATCGACCGGCGTGACGATTCCGCGAGATCGCAGCCCGTCTTCGGCGGGTGCTTGCCTTCAGCCTCGACGACAGCGAGCGAACGCACGTTCTGAGCAGCGAGGTCCACGCCGTAGTCCTTCGCCAACGCGTCGTAGGTTGCGCAGGCCTCATCGTACCTTGCGTCGGCCAGCGGCTTGCCGACGGCGCCGAGGCGTGAGCCGAAGTCGATCACGCGTTGGTAGTTGGCCTCGTAACCGTGCGGGTCTTTCAGTGGATCGGGCAATGCCGCCTGCAGCTTCATGCTGTATTGATTCAGCGCCATCATGCGGTTGAAGGCCTGGTCGCGTGTACATGCCGCGTGTGTGAGCGACGGGCCGATGAACGCGATAGTGGCGAACAAGATGACGTTGTGTGCAGAAGGAAATCGTATCGAACGGGTTTTCATCGGGTGACCTGCATTGAAGATGACGGAAAGCCTGCGGCGGGTGGGCGTTGTCGGCATGACGTCAGGTGCCTGCGGGCGGTTACTTGGAAGAAGTCGAGTGGAATTGCAGATGATCCAGCACGCTGGCGAATTCAGATGCCTGCAGCGCATACGCCTGTGGCGTTCCGGTCAGCGTGGCCGTGGCGATGCAGCTTTCCGTCGATGTCATTGCGATCGTCTGCATGGATCGGGTGCCGCTCGCATCGTGGGCGCGCAAGTTCACCTGCCACCACGCTCGATGACCTTCTGACAACGCGCTGGTCGTGCCCTCATCCAGCGTGATGTCCTGCTTCGACAATCCATCCGACATGCCGTTGACCACGCCGCTCAATTGCACGCGGACGTCGGGATGGTCGTTCGGGCGCAGCCACGAACAAGCGATCTCGATCACGGCCGCACCGTCTGCGCGATTCAAGCGTGCGCGTTGCCGCACGCCAGCGGCCTGATCCTGCGGCGCGGACGAAACGCCGGCGAGTCGTTCGACGGTCCAGGCTTGCGCGAACGTGGCCTCGAACGGCAACGGTTCCTCGGCATGGGCGCGCCCCATCGTTGCAAGCAAGCCAAAGGCGATCACTGCGACAACGTAAGCCGAACCAAACTTCATCCACGACCACAAGGGGTTCCTGCTCCTCGCATGCCACCAGACGAGGAATGCTGGGAGACCGGTTTGCGCAATCACGCGACCCATCGCTTCGCCCGTACCTTCGGGCGTGTTTGGCATACCGAGCCAGCTACCGAGTGCGAGAAGGATCAGCGTGGTGCCGATCAACCAGAACGTCAGCGCCTGCTTGGCGGGCTTTTGCATCGCGTACACCTGCTGTAAAGAAATAGAGGAGGGTTGCAGGATGCGTGGGGCACCCACGGTGCCTCACCGACTTGCAGCGAGTGTTCCGACAACCCTCGACGTCATTCGACGTCGACGCTACCGAACCCGCTGGTCAATATTTCATCGGTAGCAATGGTGCGCATGGCGGTGATGTCGTAGTCGCTGGACGTTTCGCTCCAGCGAGTCGTGCCGATCATCAGTGCGTAACCCCCTGCGAAGTCGCTTCCGACAAACAGCCCGTCGACGCCTGCCTGAGGCGCCTCATTTCCATTCGTGGGGTATTGCATTTCCTGGCGGCCATGCAGCGTGATTCCCGATGCGCTGTATTGCTCCATCACCTGCAGCTGTTCGAAAGGCGCGCCTGGGACGCCGCTGCTGCGTGATTCGGTGACCGCGACTACCAGATCGTGCGTGTAAGGGCGTACGCCGATTGAAGCTGAATAAATGTATGCGCCCGGATCCAGCACGTCCGCGCACACGCCGCCGCCACAAAAACTCGGATCGAGGCCGTCCATTGCGGTGGCTCGCGCAAGCAGCAACTGGTCATTCAAGGTGGCGTCGACTGATTGTCCCGCCATCGCAACCTTGCCGTCGGGCAGAACTTTGATTCCCGCCACCGCGTCATAAGAAGGTCCCGGCGGGCCGATGTCGTTGTGGACCGGCACCATGCCGCCATCGAAGCTGGTCGCGAGGCTGCCGTCTTGCGGATCGATCGCCATGACGAATCCATCGATGTCGTTGTTGGCGAGGGGTGCGCGCTGAAAGGAGCCAGCGAGGTACAGGCGCTCGCCGCCCGGCATGCTGGGCTCCGACAGCGCCATGTCGTACAGCTCGACATAGGCAAGATCGGCAACCTCACCGACCTGCAGCACCACTTTGCCCGCACTGCCGAAGCTGGCCTGCGTCGCACCGTTCACCGGATCGATAGCGACCACGCCGACGCGTTCCGATGGCGCCGCCGGCGTACCACCGCTCGCGATGCCGCCAACCAGAAGCGTTGCGGGATCCGGACCAACGGCAGGCCGATAGAGGATCCGTGTTGCCTTGTCATCCTTGTTGGTGTCGAGGTCGAACCATTTCGTCACCGTGCCAAGCGTGCCGAAGCCGGCGCAGGGAACGCCACTGGCATCGATGCAAACCACTGCGAAATCGTTGTCTGGCGCGCCACCCGTCTTCATCCAGCCGGAAAAATAGAAATGCGTAGACGACGCATCGACGGCGACATCGGACACCCATTGCAGTGGTGTTGCGATCTGCATCTTGCCGCCAACGCCGAAACTGGCAACAAGGGTACCCGTGCTGGTGATCTCGGTGATCACAACATCCCAGGTGCTGCCATGCTTGTGCCTGCCGAACACCAGAAAGTGCGTGCAGAACAAGCCGCAAGGCACCGGCACAATCCGCAGGCCGCGATCCTCTTTGCTGTTGGCATCATTGAAATCGAAACGCGTGTAGCCATGATTTGCGGTGAACGCGGGATCGAGCGCGAGATCGCCGACCCCGGTGATCGTGGTCAATTCCGGTGCCTGTCGCAGCGGTGGATGCCAAGTGGCATCGCTGGCTTCCTTCCATTGCGCGCTGGCCAGCGTCGGCAGCATCAGGCAGGCAAGTAGCACATGTAGCGCGCGCATGGATGTTCCTCGTGATTTGGACGCAAATCGCACTACGATTTGTGCCTTGGTCCTTGGTAAACACCAAGACCAAAGGAAACACGACATCCAGACGTTTCGGAGGACTTCATCCGATCAACGGATCCTTCGCCGATCGTTGGGCCGGCTGGCGAAGCGGTGCTGGGCGGCTGACGCTTGCGTACGAGAACGGCAATACGCGCTTGAAGAATTCTTGCAGTCCGCCAGGATCGCAGAGGTTTTTCCACCGACCTGCAGCGAGTGTTCCTCTCCCGTTTCAATTCACTCGATACCGAAGTTACCAAACCCGCTCGCGAACAATTCGTCTGAGGCAACCGTTCTCACGACGGTGATGTCGTGGTCGTCGGCTAGTTCGCTCCAGGTTGTCGAGCCGATCGTCATCGCGTATCCGCCGGCTATGTCGCTGCCGACATAGAGTCCGCCCGTGGTCGCTTCCGACGCTTCTGTCCCCGACGCCGGATAGTCCATTTCCTTGCGGCCGTGCAGCGTGATGCCCGACGCGCTGAACTGCTCGATGACCTGCAAGCGTTCGTAGTGTACGAAGTCGATGCTGCGGGTTTCAGAGAGGCCGACAACCAGGTCGTGCGTCATCGGGCGCACGCGGATCGAGGCGGCATCGATGCCCGCAGTCGGGTCCGTCGAAATGTGCGCGCAGACCCCGCCGCCACAGAAGCTTGGATCGAGGCCGTCGAGTGGTGTCGCACGTGCAAGCAGTAACTGCCCCTTCGAGTTGGCGTCGATCGATCGTCCTACCATCGCGACCTTGCCATCGGGCAGTACCGTGATGCCGGCAACTTCGTCGTAGGGGTTCGCCGCTGGTCCGATGTCGTTTTGGACCGGGACCAGGCCACCATGGAAGCTGGTCGCGAGGCTGCCGTCGTCCGGATCGATCGCCATGACGAATCCGTCGATATTGTTGTTGGCGAGGGGGGCGCGCTGAAAGGAACCAGCGAGATACAAGCGCGCGCCACCCGGCATGCTCGACGCCGACAGCGCCATGTCGTAGAGCTCGACGTGGGCAAGGTCGCTGACCTCGCCAACCTGCAGCACCACTTTACCTGCACTGCCGAACGAGGCCTGCGTCGCCCCGCTGACGGGGTCGATTGCAACCACGCCGACGCGGCTCGACGGCGCCGCTGGTGTACCGCCCGTCGCGATGCCACTTAGCAGAAGCCTGGCGGGATCCGGGCCCGCGGCCGGCCGATAGAGGATGTGGAGTGCCCTGTCTTCCTTGTTGGTATCGAGGTCAAACCATTTCGTCACCGTGCCGAGCGTGCCGAAGCCGGCGCAGACGCCGCCGCTCGCATCGATGCAGGTCACCGCAAAATCGCTGTCGGGCGCGGCCCCTGTGGTCTTCCGGCCGGCAACAAAGAAATGCGTGGCCGATGCGTCGACGGTCACATCGGTCACATACAGCAAGGGGGTCGCGACCTGCAGCGTGCCGCCGACGCCGAAACTCGCATCAAGGGCCCCATGATTGTCGATCTTGGCAATCACGACGTCATAGGTGCTGCCATGCGGATGGGTCCCGAACACCAGAAAGCGAGTGCAGAACAAGCCGCACGACATCGGCACGATCCGAAGGCCGCGATCCTCGCTACTGTTGGGATCGTTGAAATCGAAGCGCTCGAAGCCGAGCCCCGAATTGAAGGCCGGATCGAGGGCGAGATCGCCTACCCCGATTGCCGCGGTCAATTCCGATGTCGGTTGTAGCGGTGGATGCCAGGTGGCATCGTTGGCTTCCTTCCACTCTGCGCTGGCCAACGCGGGCAGCAGCAGGAAGGCCAACAGGAAATGTCCCACGCGCACGGTCGTTCCTTGTCTGGTTTGAACGCCGATCGCGTTGCGATGTGCGTACTGATTTCAACCAGGTAAACACCAGGACCGCAGGAAACACGACATCGAGGGGACGCCGGATCAGCGTGTCGCCACCGAAAACCTTCCGCGGCGGGCGGGACTATCCATCCTCCGCATGGTTCGAAAAGATGACACGGGTTCTTTCCTGGATCCTTCGCGCAACCGAAACAGATCCGTGTGGACTCATTTCATTCGCGACGGGTCTAGATCACGCGAGTCACCGTCGCCTTGCTCATGGGCACCAGCCTGGCCGCTTGCAATGGTCTGCAGTCCCAGCAAAAAAAACGCATGACGGATTTCCACGCGACCCAGAACGACTTTGATTCGATCGCGGTTGTCACCTTCAAGCAGATCGATGCGAAGGGTGAGATCCACACGATAGTCGCGCCACCCTCCCTCGATCCCCGGGCACGCGAGGCGCTCAAGCACGTTCATCCGATCGTCACCGAAGCACCGGGTTCTGCGAACACGCTTCCCGTCGGATACTTCCTCGTGCGCGAATTCAGCGTTGAAGAAGGCGAGGCAAACGTGGTTGGACAACTGGGACCGGTGACCGGACAAATGACAGCGGCCCACATGCCCGATTGCGCCAAGGAATATTCGGTCGCGTTCTACATCGAAGGCGGTGACTGGGTAAATCATGCCTACAAGGCAACGACCTGCGCGGAAAGTCGTCAGTGGGTGCCTGTTGATGAAGCATCTTCGCCGCAGTGATCGCAATTGCCGCATCACCGCGAGACATCGATGCGGTCACGATACGGCCGCCGTGCTCTAGGAGGGATAACAAGAGAACGGCTGTACGTCCTCGAATCCATCAGCGAACAGTGTGTCGCCGGCACCAAACTCGAAGGCGCCGATGTCCGGCGCCGTACCGGCCTGCCTCTTATAGATACCGGTCATGCCGAATGGCGGCACGAAGGAACCACCGCGCTGGTCGCACTGCGTGTTCAGCGGATTGCTGCCGGCATTGATTGCCGGGCTGCTGGGCTGCAGTCCAAGCAGGTTGGTCTGGCCACCGTAGTTTCCGAAGGCGTTCAACATAGGATCGGCGGAAAGCGTTCCGAGGGGCAGCGCGAGTGTGGAACTCATCACGAGATCCGCGCTGCCGGCGACGGTGCCGGAACCGCCGATGTCGTGCGCGACACCGCCCTGCGTATTGCGCGCGACGATCGTGCTGACCAGCGTGAGCGCATGCGCGCCTTCCATGAAGATACCGGCCGCATCGTTCGCCGTGTTTGCATGATCTGCGGTGTTGAATGCAATGGTGCTGTTGTAGACAGCCAGTGGCGCGTCCGCTTCGATGCCGGCGGCGAAGCCGGTCGCATGGTTCAACGAGACGGTGCTGTTGAGGATGCTGAAGTCGCCGGGGCCGGAGCCTGAGCCGAACAACGCAAGCCCCGCGCCGTATGCCGCGATGTTCCCGTTGATCGCCGAAGACTTGACTGAGGCGTAACCATTGACGCTGACGCCGCCGCCGTAACCGATACCGGTTGCGGAGTTGCTTTGCACCGTGCTGAACACCGAAAAGAAGCCATAGGACGAAAATACCCCTCCGCCATAGGCGTAGCCACCGGCTGGGGCGAGCGCGCTATTGCCGCTGACTGTGCTGTAGATCAGGTCCACCTGGTCGTCGGACCAGACGCCACCACCCAGCGCTGCGTTGCCCGCTGTCGCGACCGCCGCGCAATTGCTCACCGTCGCGGCGGTCAGCGTGACGTGCCCCATGGCATAGATGCAGCCGCCCTTGCCAGCACTGGAATGTCCGTTGATCAACGCAATGCCGCTTATTTCCAACTGACCACCGGAGTGGTGTTCGATGACCCGGCTGGCCGAGCCTGCGTTGATGGTCAGTACCGGCTGCGGCTTGCCGCCGACGACCACCGGCGTGGCAAGAAGATGCAGGGAATCGGTGTTCGGATCGGTCAACGCGCCGGTCGTCAGCGTGATCGTGCTGCAATGCAACTGGCTGAAATCGACGTTGGTGTTGTTGTGTGCATCCAGCATCACCTGGCGCAAGCTGCCGGCACCACTGTCGGCGCAGTTGGTGACGGAAAGATTGCTGCCGGCAGGCATCGGCCCCGCCTTGGCGTGACGGGTCGCCTTGGGAAGATCGCGGATGCGCGCAGGTGTCGCAGCACCGGCGCCATCGGCGAGCAGCGCGCCTGCGAGGGCCAACGCCAGGCTGCGCGAGAGCACGCTGACGTTGAATGATCGATCCAGTGTGCGCATGGCGATTCCTTGGCTGTGTCCTTGCTAGAACGACACAGCGCGCCAGGTTTGGACATGCGCCATTGGGGGCCCGGTTGGACCATTCCCGATATCTCGCCCCTCCCCGACGCAGCATTCAGTCCCTTCAGACTTCTTCCGACGTTTGCATCCCGGCCCAGAATCAGCTGGCCGCATCGCCATTTACCATGTTCCGCCTAGCCCGACGTTCCCTCCGGGAATTTCTTGCGTACTTCCGCAAGCATTTCCTGAAACAGCTCGACCGTGCGTTCGCACATGAGCGGCAGCCCCATGTTTTTGGTGACGACGTCGGGCGCTGCACCCTGCGTCAATGCAAGCGCCACTTTCTGGTGCCAGGTCAGTTGATCGTTCATTCCAACTCCTCGCGTGGATGGGATACCGGCTTCAAGCGTACGCCGATGAACTTGCGCGCGCACAGGCAGCGTGATCGGGACTGAAGTCCCTCCTGCAGAAGCTCGGCCTGGAGGTCCGCTGGTGGGAATTGGGGGAGCAACTGTCTGTGGGAGCGGCTTCAGCCGCGATGCTCTTCTCGACATGCGCAACATCTCCAGGCAACCCTGCCTCGAAGAGGAAGCCTGAAAGCGGATCTCGCCTCCCGCGAGCTGTTGTCTTTCGCGCGGACCGGCTCAAAGCGGCTCAAGGCATTTGCGAAACCAGCTGCAGGATGCGTCCCGTAATCGACTGCACCTTGTATTGGTCGATACCGCCGCTGTCGCTGTTGGACATCGCGATGACAACATAGGCGTCCTGGCCGTTCTTCTGAACCATCCACGCATGCGTGAGCACGTGGTAGCCGTCGCCGCCGGAGAGACTGCCGCCCTTGTACCAGACGCGGTCCCAGGCATTGCGCACTTCGGGCTGCGCACTTTGC